>JACPAV010000017.1 GCA_016180645.1 Nitrospirota bacterium
ATGCCGATTCGTAGGGGAGCATCTTCAGATGCTCCCTCTTGTCGGGAGGGTCTGAAGACCCTCCCCTACGCATAATGACCAACATAAACCTTTCAAAAATGGCAAAAGTCGAGCTAAGTCTTTACAACAGTGTGGGCTGGTATCGGACGAACCGCCCCACGCCGAGCTGGACCATCGTCATTGGCACCCGGTCGAGGTTGAAGTGCACAGTGAGAATCACTGGATCGGACGGTTGAAGCGGGCAACGGTCCCATCGACTGCGCTTTATCTCAAGCAATGCTTGAATTCTCGCTCGCGGGCGTTCCGGTGAATCCGGGCGGAATCGAGTCGTGCGCTGCGCCGCTGCCTCGAAATCAGGGGGGGGGGGTGCGGCTGCTTCTTTCCGAAGTCACGGCGTTCGCCCCATGCTTGCGAGGGCTGTTTGTTCCGGCGGTGTTTGGCTTCCCAGAACCTGGCTGAGCGTTTCAGTGAGGTCTATCGGGGAGAACGGTTTGGCAAGAATCATGTTCGTGAGGCTGGATAGAAATCCCCTCGTTTCATCAGACACAATGTCCCCGGTGGAGAAAATAACGCGATCTCTAAGCTTCGGCCGGTGGGTGGCGATCCACGCGTAGATTTCCACACCCCCGACACTGCCCGGCATGGTTAGGTCCGTAATCACCGCATCGAAATCTTTCGAATCCAGCGCGACCAGAGCGGCTTGGCCATCCGAGGCCGTTACCACTTCGTGCTGGTCCTTCAAAATGCGTTTCGTGATCTGCAGGATCATGGTCTCATTGTCCACAACGAGGATGTGGCCCCGTCGGGTCACCTTGGCCGGCTTGGGCTGCTTGGGCTTGGCCTGCGTCATGGTTATGGATTCCACCGACGGCAGCCAAATGCTGATCCGTGCGCCTCCCTCCGCGCGATTGGCGGCGATCATCGTGCCTTCGTGCTCCTTGATGATTCCGTAGCTGACACTGAGCCCGAGCCCCGTTCCGGAGCCCACGGGCTTGGTTGTGTAAAAGGGTTCGAAAGCTCTGGACAGATCCTTGAACCCCGGCCCGTCGTCCTCAAAATCGATTCGGATCCTGCCGTCCTCTGCCTTCGTTCGTATCGCTAGAGTTCCCCCCTTGTTCTTTTCCCGCATCGCGTCGTAGGCATTGCCGATCAGGTTCAGGAAAACCTGAGATATCTGGCAGGGATCTCCCGCCGTGGTGGGGAGAGAAGCATCGTACTCGGGAAGGAGTTTCACGTCGTGGACCGCAAACTCGTATTGGCGGAGCGTGAGGGTTTGGTCGAGAAGCTGGTTCATGTCGACGGGAGTTTTCCTGGGCGGCTCATTGCGCACGAAGCGCAGCAGGTTCTGCACGATCCTCCGACAGCGATGGGCGGCTTGGAGGATGCTGTCCAGCATGTCGTGTGCATCTTCAATCGAGTCAGTCTTCATGAGCAGTTCCGCATTCCCCAGGATGACGGTGAGCGGATTGTTGAGCTCATGGGCCGTGCCGGACATCAGCTCTCCCACGGCAGAGAGTTTCTCGGCTTGTCGCAGTTGCTCCTCAACCTCCTTGCGGCGGGTCACGTCGATGACGAGGAGGAGGAGGCGCTCCTCCTCTGCACTCGAAACAGCGACCGCACACACTTCCATGGGGTAGCCCCGGTACTTGCACAATTGGTATTTCACGGTCTCCCGAGACCGGGCTGCATCGGTGATGAAACCGACGACCGACGCCCCTTCAGCGCCCGGGAACACTTCCCGGATGTTCTTTCCGAAGAGAAAGTCCTTGGCATGCCCGAAGAGTTCACGGAAGGAAGAGCTTGTGGAAACGACGCGCAAGTCCGCATCGAGTACGACCAGCGCGAAAGGGATGGACGTCATGATGTCGCACGTGAGTTGTTTGGCCCTCAGGATCTCGGCTTCACGGCTTCGAGTACGGTTGGTCACAGCCGATATTCTCAATGGGTCCATTTGGGAAGTGTCCGTCTCACCTCGGACGCAGCTCAGGGTGAGCCTCCGGAGGAGGTTGTGTCGGCACAATCAGCTCGCGCATCATCCCATACTTTGACATCGTCTCCACGCTCGCGATGGCCGCGCGTAGCGATACGGCAATCAGAGGGACACCGGCAAGGGAAACGATTAAATCGGCATTGAGAAGGAGCCCCTTGTCCAGGACCCTGTCCAGAAGGTCTATGAGGGTTGCTTGTTCGGCACGAGTAGGTTCCATGCCAATCTCATAGGTTGACAAAACTGTAAGGAGGCCACGGTCCCGTAAAGCGGAGAAAGAACCCCTCGATCCTGCCGATCTTCTCGAGTTCATTTCCCAGGCCCGAGGCGTCTCCCTTCGGCATGAGGCAGGAAAAGTTGGCCAGCATCTGGCGGGGAGGCTGCTCCCTCCTTGCCTTTTCGACCTGGACCTCAAGCGAACACGCCTTGATCCTTTGATAGAATTCCTTGAAATAGATGTCCGCTCCTGCCTCCAGTCTCCTGCGCACAAGGCCCTCAAGTTTTTGCTTCAAGAGATAGGCCGCGCCGGGAGTTTTCCCCTGAATCTCCTGTTCAAGCTTTTGGATCTCCGCGTCGTTCTTTGTCAATCTCGGCCCCACGATCATTGGATCCCAGGAGACTTGGACCCCGTACTCGGCCTTTCCTCTAAGCTTCGCCATCTTTCCCCTGAGGGATTCCGCCTCCAACGCCAACCATTCCCGCAGGTTCTCCTCGGCCGATTTCCCGTCCTTTGGAACAACGACCGCCCCAAAGCTGGAGGGAACCACCGCGCTGCATTTCTCCCACATGGACTCAACCACCGTCTGATGCACCATGACCCACTCGGAAACGCGCCTCGCATCCTCCGTTGGAAGGGGCGCGTCACACTCCTGTACGATGGCCGAAAGGCCTTGAGCGGAAAGAGAGAAAACGGAACCTCCCTCGATTCCCTTGAGGCCCGGGTCGATCTCCTGCGACCCTTCGGCCACACAGTAGACATAGAGTCCTTTTTCACCCCGCACCAATCCTCTCGGCGGCGATTCGATCGCCAACACGTGGAGCCGACAGGCGACTTCGTCGCCCCTGTGTTCGCATGCCGGAGCGCCTTGTTCGGGATTGGTGCGGGGTTCACCCATGGGCCGGACTCCCTTCCTGCATCGAGACACGGCCGGGGTCCGAAACGGTGTGGATCATCCGTGCCACAATGTCGTCCAATCCATCCCGGACGGATCGCACCGCTTCGGAAACCCCCTGTTCCTCCTTGATCGAGTCGATGGCGCGGTCAAGCTCGATCAGGGCGTTGCCCAACCTCTCGATCTCCCGGTCCGTCAGATGCCCTGCATCCATCCGTTTCACCGCTTGGATCTTGAGCGTGTCACGGACCACTTCGACCACCGCAAGAACAAGACCCAGGAGCCCATGTTTGAGCTCCTGATCGTCCATCTCGATCTTCACCCCCCACCTCCCCGGATCTCAAATTTGAAATTTGAAATCTCAAATTGCGTGGAAAGGTGGCGGGGGGTCATGTCTTGACCCGCCCGAATCTCCGCTCAATTTTCTTCCGAATCTCCTTGATCCGGGGACCGAAGGTTCCGGATTTTTCTGCTTTCTTGAAAAAGCCGTGGAATCCGGGGATGATCTTGTCCACGGCGCCGAGGATCTGATCGGAGACTCGTTCCGGTGCGCCCTTTTTTCCTTCTTCCTTCATAAGTCCTCCTTCTCATTTCACCGCTTCCACGGGGGTCCCCATGCGCATATCCGAAGGGAAGGCGAGCCCCCACTTCGCCGCCGTCTCGAATGAGGCCAGTGCGGCCCGGAGCTTGATGGAGAGGAGTTCCGTCTTACATAGAGAAATGACGATATCGGCATTGATCACCAGCCCCTTGTCCAGAACCCGCTCGACCACGTCCGCGAGACTCTCGCCGTGCGTTGCATGTTGGACCGGCATCTCCAGCTCCTTCCCGGAAACCTAGATTTCCTCACGCTCTTCGGTCGCGTAGCTCCGTTCCCTTGAGGCGCTCAGAGCGAAACCCACAACCGCAAGCCCTTCATCAAGCTGAATGCTGTAGATATTCCTGTCGAAGATCACGGGGTAGCCCAGTTTCTGCAAGTACTTGTTTTGCTCCGTCACCTCGACCCTTCCTTCCCAACCCTCCTCCGATCTTGAGAGCTTGATGAGCCGGAATTCCTCCCTTTCTTTTCCAAGCTCCGTGACAAGGAATTCCACCACTTTTTCCTGGACCTCATGTATCCCCGGCATGTCAATCACCTTCTTCCCGTTTCTGTATCTCGGCCAGCCGCTCCAGGAGCTCCTTCTCCCTCGCGTTGTATTCCTCCTCTCCAATTTCCTCCATGTCGAGCTTTGCTTGGAGCGTCACGAGCTCTTCCTGGATCCTGTCCGGATCGTAAAGCTCCTTGTCGGCGAGATCTCGGAGCTTTTCGCCGACCCACGTGATCCCTTTGATGGGGGCGAGGAGGAGATCATCCAGGAGAAACATGTGCAACGTCCTCCAGGGCTTGTCCAGGATCCCTCTGCCATCGGATGGCGATTTCTACGAAATTGAACGGTGGAATAGGACCGAGGTACTTGAAATGCAGCGCGTCTCCATACTTCATCTCCAGTACCTCAACCTTTCCATCAAAAGCCTCCCGTTTTTCTTTTTCCACGAGAAACGCGGCGTTCAGGATCATCGCATCCCCGAGGGTCTTGTTTTGTTTCCTCTCCGCGGCGAGGGGCGAGAGCGCATCCATCAGCGCCCGGCCGACCGCCTCGTTTTTTGCCCGAGCCGCTTCCTGCACCAAGTGGCCGATGTCGATCAGGGCCATCCTCCTCGCTTCCTCGGGCAGGGAAGAAATCCACTCCTTCTTGTGTCGGATCTTCTCATCGTTCGCGCCGATCTCTCGATAAACCCCGTCCAGATCCTTCCACCGTACTCGAAGCCCAACCTCCTCCTTGCCGGCTATCCGGGTGAAGCCTTCTTCAAATTCCCCCACCTTGGCGCGCAGAACCTCTTCGATGATCCTGTCTTGATCCTCCGCAAGGGTGGCGAACTTGACCGGCAGGAGCCGGTGAGTCTGCATCACCCTTTCATTCACGAGCTGATGGGCCATAAGAAAATCACGGACGAGGCGGTACTTTCTCATCGGTTCCTCGGAGACGACGGCGGCAAAATCGCCGTCAGCCACCACAAAGACGGGCCTCGTCCCCTGAATCCCGAGGCAATCCCACTTCATTTCCCCCCTGTTCTCAATGATACAATACATCCACAGGCCCATCCGTTCCGTCATCGTCTTCCCCCATTCCAGTGCATTTGCACATTTACAAAACTGAACGGAGGCATGGGTCCTACGTATTTCACCGCCAACCTCCCGCCATGTTCCTCGCTGATCCGTTCTATCCGGGCATCGAACTCCTGAACCCAGTCCCGGTCCAGCAGGAACACAGCGTTCACGACCATGTTGTCCGTCCTCGATTCGTCTTCTTTGCATTCGACCGAGACCTTTTTGAGGGGCCGCAGGTACTCCCCTCCCTCCACTGCCTTCTTTTCCTCCAAGGCCATCTCCACTAATTGACCCGCATGGGTCAGCGCCTGCTTGCTCCCGCCGGCCGCTCTTGCCTTGAGTTCCCGGATCTTCCGGTTTTCCCCGACAATCTCCTCGTATATCCCTTTCATGCCCTTCCAGAGGATCCGGATGCCGACTTCCACCTTTCCATCCATGTCTCTGAGGAGGTTTCTCAGCTCTCTGTTTCGATCTTCGAGAAGGGCCAGGATCTCGTCGGTGGATTTCGCAACCGTGCAAAACCGCATCGGAAGGATCGTGAATCGCTTCGCCACGGTCTCGATGACCCGGACATGGTTGCTCACATTTTCCCTCGAAATCGCGGGACGATCGGATGATACATTGCTGAGGACCGCGGCAAGCCCACCGGCGCCGACGGTAACCACCTCATCCTGCGTCCCGCCGATTCCGATGGGCCCGAAGTTCATCGCCTCTTCTGTGGCGATGATCCCATAGATGTACTTTCCCTCGTTGTTCACGGGGCCACGCCCCCCCTTTGGGCGTCCAACACTTGGAGGCGAACATGGTGTTCCACGGCTTCTTTTTCCAGGGACCGCGGCCCGTCCTTGCAGTAATCGCCGACGGACTGATAGGCCCTGTTCAGACGTTCGAAAAACACGGGTGAAAGATCGGGATGGGTGTCCGGGTGACACTGTCTGGAAAGCTCCTTGTACGTCCTCTTGACTCCGCTCAGTTCAGCCGTCCCATTCAGATGGAGGATTCCCGCGGCCTCCTGAATCTTTGCGGGATCGAACCTCTTGATCGTCACGGTCCCGAAGCTATATGGCGGGAGGGGACCGATGCACTTGAAGTGGAGTCTACGGAAGATCGCGTCCATCCCTCCCAAGGCCCGGTCGAAGTCCTCCATCCGGTTTCGTCGAACAAGAAAAGAGGCGTTGAAAACCATTGCGTCGTCCAGCACGTCGTGTTCTACGATACCCTCCGCGATGGTCCCCAGCGCCGACGTAAGTTGCCCGCGCCACACCTTCGCTCGCCTTCTCAGGGCTTGCTGAAGGAGCATGCCGATTGCAGCCCGGTCGACGAACTCCCCTCGGGCCATTTTCCCCTTATAGGTGACGATCTGAGGGTCTTCATCCGAAATCTCGCGAAGGATCTCGGGAACCACCCACGTGGCGACGAGGTTGATTTCCGAACAGCCCTCCAGACGGTTGATGAGGTCGCGCAGAAAGGGTCCGCCGTCGGAGAAGATCCGTTCAAGTTCGGAATCGTCCTTCAGCACCGTTCCGAACTTGAACGGAAGGATGAAGAATCTTTTCATCACCTCCTCGATCGTCGCCTGATGGGCGAGAAGAAAACGCACCAGCGCTTCCTTCGGTACTTGGGAGAATTCACGGAGAGGGGCCGGCCCGACCACCGCGGCAAGCTCCCCATGAGGGATGGTCTTGACGCGTCCTCTTTCTCCCCCGATCGCTTCAAACCCGATCGGCCCAAAGTCCATCGCCTCCCGGTGAGGAATGACTCCGTATAGATAAAGACTCATGCGGCGGCCTCCTTCTTCTGCATGTGGAGCGATTCCGTCATGACCCGTTCGATGGTTTCCTTCCGCAGGACGCACCTGTCCGCCATCTCGTTGGCTTTCTCTCCGTAACGTTCGATGAACTCCCGAACCGCCAGAGTCAGGGCCTGCCGGCAGATCGATTCGATGTCCGCCCCGCTTCGGCCTTCGCAGGCTCTCGCCAGTTCCTTCGGGGCGACCGCCTTTTCCACCGGGCGTCCGCGCAAGTGGATTCGGAAGATTTCCTCCCGTGTTGTCACGTCCGGAAGATCCACCTCGATCACGTGATCGAAGCGCCCCGGTCTGATCAGCGCAGGGTCGATCAGATCGCGCCGATTGGTTGCTCCGAGAACCACGACCCCGCGGAGTTTTTCAAGACCGTCGATCTCGGTCAGGAACTGGCTGATGGTCCTGGCCATGACCCCGGAGTCTCCCTCACCCGCGTCCCTCCTCGGGGTCATCGAATCGATCTCGTCAAAGAAAAGGATACAGGGTGCGGCCGCCTTCGCCTTTTTGAAAACTTCCCGAACCCCTTTCTCGGTCTCCCCAACCCACTTCGAAACAAGCTCCGGACCCTTGATGGAAATGAAATTCACCTCTGACTCCGTCGCGACGGCCCTCGCGATGAGAGTCTTCCCCGTGCCCGGGGGGCCCGCGAGAAGAATCCCCTGGGTGGGTTTCAGACCGACTGTTTCAAGAAGCCTGCCATATCGGAGAGGCCATTCCACCGTTTCCCTCAGAATCTTCTTGGTGTCCTCCAGCCCTCCCACCTCCGACCAACGGACGTTCGGAGACTCGATCGACACCTCGCGGATCGCCGACGGCTCCACCTCGTTCATCGCCTGCATGAAGTGGCCCTGGGTCACCTCCAGCGTCTCGATGGCTTCATGGGGAACCTCGTCCAACGTAACCTCACCCCGCTCCATCGACTCGCGAAGACAAGTCATCGCCGCCTCTCGGGCGAGCGCCTCAAGGTCGGCGCCGACGTAGCCGTGCGTAATGCCGGCCAACTTCTCCAAACTCACGTCCTTCGCCAGGGGCATGCCCCGTGTGTGGATCTCCAGGATCTTGAGCCGCCCGTTTCGCTCGGGGATTCCGATCGGGATCTCCCGGTCGAAACGGCCCGGACGTCTCAAAGCCGGGTCCAGAAGCTCCGGCATGTTCGTGGCGCCGATGACGATCAACTGACCGCGGTCTTTCAACCCATCCATGAGGGAAAGAAGCGTGGCCACGATTCTCTTCTCGACCTCCCCTTGAACATTCGCTCTCTTGGGCGCAACGGAATCAATCTCATCGATGAAGATAATGGAGGGGGACTGCCTCGATGCCTCGTCAAAGATCCTGCGGAGGTGGGCTTCGCTCTCGCCGTAGAATTTGTGGACGATCTCGGGTCCGTTGACCGCAAAGAAGTTCGCCTCCGCTTCATGAGCCACCGCGCGGGCAATCAGCGTTTTTCCCGTTCCCGGCGGACCGTAGAGAAGAACCCCCTTGGGCGGATTGATTCCGAGACGGTCAAAGATCTCCGGGAACTTCAGCGGGAGTTCGATCATCTCCCGGACGCGCTGGATCTCCCGGTTCAACCCGCCGATGTCCTCGTACGAGACGAATGGGCTTTTCGCCTCGCCCTTCTCCTGCGACTCCTCGATCCGGATCGTCGTCTGAGGCGTGATCAACACCAACCCCGTCGGCGAGGTCTGGACCACCGCATAGTCCCGGGTCCGGGTGCCGAACAACGTGACCCGCACCTTGTCCCCGGCCATTACGGGAAGACCCTCCACCGTCCGCCCGAGGGACCGTGTCTCGCCGGACCTGTTGACGGGACTGGCCGGCATGGCCCCGCCGGAAATGATCTTGAGATCGATCAACCTGGCGGGACAGGAGACGGCCGGCGTGAGCTTGACCTTCTCGTCGATGCCGACCTTCGCGTTTTCTCGTATGATCCCGTCAATCTGGACCAAGCCCTTCCCCCGGTGTTCGGCAAATGTGGGCATGACTTTTGCCCCGGTCGCTCTTTTCCCCTCAACAAGGAGGATGTCGCCGATCTTGACTCCCAGTTTCTCCATCTCCTCCGGGTCCATCCGGGCAATGCCTCTGCCAACGTCCTTCGGATGGGCCTCGGAAGCCCGCTGGAAGACCGACGGCACGGTCGAACCGGCTGTTTCCTTCCTGGCCGGCATCATCTCATTTTGCTTTCTTGAGCTTGACCTCAAGAACGCCGTTCGTGTAGCTCCGCTCGATGCTCTTGGGGTCAACCTTGGCCGGGAGGAGGACCTCTTTGGAGTACGTCCGCTTCCCGGAGGTCGTGATCTGGATGACATCGTCACCCTGGACCTCGACGGACACATCCGCGTCGCCCACGCCGGGAAGCTCGGCCACAAGTCGGATAAATCCTTCCTCATCGAAGAGATCGATGAGCGGCTCTCTTGCCTCTTCGACAACCGGCCCCTTCGATCGAGCCCGCGCCTTCACTTTGCCGATGTCCCCAAAGGGTTGAACGACAGGCCGCGAACCTCCCCCGGGTCCCGCCATGGTCCGGATGGAAAAGCCATAGACCCCGGTGACGTCCTTGTTTCCCTTGACGGAAAACTCGCCCGTCCTCTTGATTTCCCCCCCCTCCCGGGTCACCTTGTCTGCAAGATCAACCAGGGTGGAAAGCCCCTTGAAGAATCCTCCCAGGAGTCCTCTGCCGCCGATCTCGACGTCCACCTCCGGTTTCCTTCCGGCCTCCTTCTTTTCCTTCCCAGGATTAGGCACGGGGCTGTTCCTCAAAACTTGAGGGAAACCGTGTTGACACGGCGGCCGTTGTCGTGACTCCGTTTGGACACCCTCCCCATTCTCCGGGCGCGGGGTCCTACGAGACCGGAGTACTTCCTCTCCGTATCTCCGATATCCCTCTCGATCCCCTGGAGTTGATCCTTGATCTGCGCAAGTTGAGCCTCGAGGGAACGCATCTTCTTGATCATGCTCTCGCGCCTCACGGTCAATATGTAGAGGCGGTTTGCCTGTTGGGCAACACCTCCCCCGATCGCAAAATGGGCGATGGCTGAAACCCCACGGGTTGCGGTGGACCCTCTCGGGGGTCCTGCGGGTATGGACATCTTATCCCTCCTCCGACGGCCCGGCTCCATTGCCGGCGTATTTCTTGATCGCTTTTTTCACCACTTCCGCCACCTTCGCGGAGGTGGCCAAGCTCCCTATCCGCGACGTCTCCGATGTCAGAACGTCCAGACAAATCCTGGAAAAAAGCGGGTCCGCGGACTTGACGCGGGCCCCACTCCCATACTCGCGCACCGTCCTGGCAATCATGATGCAGGCGCGAATCGTGGGCGTGAATTCGTACTGCCCGTGTTCCCTCAGGTAACGCACGATTCTCACCACCTTTGTGGCTTCACCCACAGGTAGACCCGACTTCCTGGCGGTGATGAACCGCTCCGTCTCCTCGTCCAGCGACTGCAAGTCGAGGGTCACCATCCGGTCCCGCAGGGCGTCCTGGGAGCGGTGAACACCGGCATACTCCTCGGGATTCGATGTGAAGATCGCGCGGAAATCCGGATGGACCTTGAGGTAGCCGGTCCGTTCTCCCTCGCGGTTCAAAGGGAGATCGAGGATCCCCTCTTGAAGGACGGAAAGGAGGACGTTGTTCGCCTCCGGCCGGGAGCGGGTGAATTCGTCATAGATCAGGCTGTAGCCGTTCTCGACGGCGACCGTCAGCCGGTTGTCAACCCACCGCTTCGAGCTCTCCTCTTCGATCTTCAGGACGGAGGAAATGAAATTGTCCCGGACCTTTTTCATATGATAGCCGGTTTCTGCACCGACCAAGTCCGAGGTCGTGAACTCCTCGTCCCCATGGATCATGAGGACGGGCCGGCCTATCAGTTCAGCCAATCGGAGGGCGAGAGTCGTCTTTCCCGTCCCCGAGGCCCCCCGAAAATGGACCGGGAAACCGGCCTTCATGTAGTGCAACGCCCTTGCAACCGTTTCCTTTACAAAGGGGGTCTCCACAAACTCTTTGCCCGCCTGCGGTTGTATCACGGTTGCCTCATGTGCCTGCATCTTCTCCTCCTTCTCCCAGGCAGACCCCCCCCCCCTTGCTCGAAAAGGGACCTGACTTTGGGCTAGTGCGCGCGAGCCGCTTTCTGCTTGGCTGCCGCGAAGGGTCCCTTGAAGTTCTGGCGCTTCGAGGCCATCGTCTTGGCCATTCTCTGCCACGCGAGGTGGGCCTCCTTGCGGTCCCTCTGGTTCTTCCGCCGCAGGCTGCCGACCGTTTCCCTCAGATCGTCGACAAAGGCGCCCAAGTCCACTTCGAGTTTCCTGGCCCGTGCCCTGCCCTGCTTGTGAAATCCCGCGAGCAACCTGTGCGTATCGACGATATGGTTCCGAGTATCGACACGATTCTTCCCAAGGAAGTTCACCCGCGCGTCGAAAGACGCGAGGAAATCATCCCCGAGATTTGTGAACTGTTCTGCCAGTCCCATCGTACTTGCCTCCTTCTTTGTTGGCGTTCAGTGGCTAGCCAACAGCCGACCTCTGAAGGTCGATGGCTGATGGCTCACTTATTTGCAGTTGTGTTTCGAGATCCTGGATGACCCTTTTGAATTCCCGGACCGAGAGGGTTTCCTTCTTGGCCTCGAGACTCGCAAACGTCTCCCGGATCAGGTCCTGCTCATTCTGAAAAGAAACAATCTCGGCCTTCGCCGTCTCGATCGTCTTCTGAAGCTCTCGTGTGATCCGCTCCACCTCCTGAAGGATGCCGGCGTGGAGCGAGCGCCTCAGCCTTGCGGCGAGATCCCCTTGACGCGCCAGAAAGCCCTTGATGAACATCTTGATCTGACTTTCCCGCCGGCACTGAAAGTCAAGGACCCGTTCGGTGAAACCGTCGAAGTCCCTTCGCCGCAGGGAAGTCACGGATGCGAGCGACTCCCGGAGGCTCTCGCGGACCGCTTCATCCACTCTGCCATGGCCGGCGAGGATGTCGATCCCCTTCTCAATCAAGCCGCCGACTTCCCCGATCCCCGCCCCGAACGAGGCAACAACGTCGCCTGTCAAATTTCTGATTTCACTGGATACGGACATTGTTTCTCCTTTCAAGAGTCAGACGGTTTGGCGAGAAGAGCTCTCTTCAAGGTCGCCTCGGCAAACCATCTCCAACCCGTTCCTTCCTTAGGAAGCCGGCTGAGCGGCTGATGTCGTGAGACCGATCGCTTCGGCGTATTTGAGATAGGTCTCAACGCCGGCGACCACGGCTCGCGCCTCCAAGGACAGGAATTCGATTCCGACGAGCGACACGCGCGCCCAGGCATCGATGACGATCCCCTTGTCGAGGATCCGGTCGATAACCTCAGCCAGCGATGAACTCGCCATGGATTTTTGAACGGCCATTTTCAATCACCTCCTCTCTCTTCTGCTATTTTTCCTGTTTCCGTCTCTTTTCTTTGTTTCCTTCACAACGCAGGAAGCATGCCATTCTCTGCGCGCGATGTTCGCCGGCCAGGATCGGAAGTTTGGGACGTGAAAAGACATCCGCCTTTCTCGATGAGGGCGGTTGGACGGACACGGGTGACCACCATGAATGGACAGGGTTCGGCCCGCGGGAGAATTACTGGTGTAATGGCGGGAAAAAGAGAGACGGGTCTCTGCCCATGGATCCTGAACCGGTCCACAAGTCGGCCCCAAGGTTCTTTCGAATGACTCCGTGTAATCCCGAGTAGCCTCGGAAACGGGTCTCTCAAATAGGAAGAGAGTTTCTCAAAACTCTCTGGGCTGACGGTTCAGGCCCCGGAGAACCCCGATCGAATTCCAAGCTCCTTTATTTTATTGTAGAGAGTCCTACGGGTGATCCCCAAGAGATCGGCCGCCTTGCCTTGATGCCCCTTCGTCTTTTGAAGGGCTTCCAGGATCAACTGCCTCTCAACCTGTTCGCTCGCCTTGCGGGCGACTTCCGTGAAGGGAAGGTCATGGGAGATGGGAAGACGGATCTCCGGCGCTAAATCCGATTTCCCGGGATTCCGGACTTCCGGCGGCAGATCCACGAGCTCGACGCAGCCTTCAGCCATCACCATGGCCCTTTTCATGATGTTCCGCAGTTCCCGCACGTTTCCCGGGAAGGAATAGCGATGGAGCCTTTCGAGGGCCTCGGGGGCTATTTTCGAAACTTCCTTCCCCATCTCCGGTCCCATTTGGAGCAAGAACCTGTGGCAGAGGAACGGAATATCATCCCTTCTCTCTCGAAGCGGCGGGAGATGGATCATAAACTCATTCAGGCGATAGAAGAGATCCAGGCGGAAAAGATTCTCCCGCGAAGCTCGGGCCAGATCCGCGTTCGTCGCGGCGATCACGCGAACGGAGGTCCGGATTGTTCTCCTGCCGCCCACCCGCTCGATCTCGTGACTCTCCAGGAACCGAAGAAGCTTGGACTGCACCGGGCCCGGGATGTTCCCGATCTCATCCAGGAAGAGCGTGCCCCCGTCGGCCAGCTCACACTTTCCCTTCACGGTTGAGGTGGCGCCGGTAAAAGCGCCCTTTTCGTAGCCGAACAACTCGCTCTCGATCAGCGTCTCCGGGATTGCCGCACAATCGACCGGAATGAACGAACCTTCGTGCCCATTGGACAAGCGGTGGATGGCTCTCGCAACAAGCTCCTTCCCCGTTCCCGATTCACCCAGGATGAGGACATTCACTTTCGTCGCGGCGACCGAGCGCGCGAGTCGAATCACCTGCTGTGTCTTTTCAGAAGCCCCCATCGACGCCTCAAGATCCCCCACCTCTCCCAAACGCGCCTGCAACCCTTCGATCTGCCGATGGAGACGCCGTTGCTCAATCGCCATTGCGATCAGGACGGTCATTTCCTCCCTGTTGAACGGCTTGGTTGCATAGTGGAAAGCCCCCTTTTTCATGGCCTGCACGGCGGTTTCAACCGTCGGATACCCGGTGAGCATGATCACCGGCAGTCTACTGTCCCATTCCCTGATCTGGCTCAAGACGGTCATGCCGTCGGAATCACCCAGATGGCGATCAAGGAGGACACAAGACGGAGATTCCCGCTGAATAAGCGGAAGCGCCGAATCGGCTGCGGTTGTCCAAGCCGCTCGATATCCCTCTTGCGTGAGGAATTTCCCCAACATGCGGCAGACGTCCTCTTCGTCGTCAATGATGAATATGGTTTCCATCAAGCCACTCGTTTCATTTCGTAGCTGCCGCGGAGTGGGAGGCGATGGATCAAATAACTGATTTCGACGTCCAAGGGTATGAGTTCATCCACCTTGTGAAGGAGGCCTATGAAAAGGATGCCGATCTCTCCAGGTTGGAGCGTTGCAAGAATTCGGTCCCGGATGACCCGATCTCTTCCCTTCAAGAGTTCACCCGCCTCCTTCTCAAATGCACGAATGAGCGTTTCCTTCTCTTGGTGAGTCCTCGCCTCCGCGATGTTCCTGAGATGGCCATATTCGCGCCTGAGTAGCCCGGGGTCTTCCGTCCCGACAAGGGTCGCCCCCTGACAGAGCAACCATTGAACCAGAACGTGGTTGAGACTTCCCCTCTTCGCGAGCTCATCGATGATCTCTTTTTCTTTCCCGCAAATGGGGAGGCCGTCTTGGTAAACCTTCACCTTCTTGAAGGGAAGATGGATGGCCTGGATTCGTTTCTTGATTCCTTCCCACATCTCCTCGACCGCTTCAGCCCGCTGCCTCCATTTCTCCTCTCCCAATTTCTCTACATACGCCTTCCGCATCGATCCCGCCAAAGTTCCCATATCATTCTCCGTGTGCAGGACGGGAACATAGATCAGTTTTCTCCTATCTTGCACGCAGAGCTTCCTTTACCACCGCGTTGACGAGGTTGAGGTCGAACGGTTTTGCGAGGTAATCGACGGCCCCCAGCCGTATCGCCTCGCGGGCGGATGAGGGGCTGCCATGGCCGGTCATAATCACGACAGCCGGAAAGGGTCCCTTCTTTATCGCGCGGATTTTCTCAAGAACCTCAATCCCTCCCATATCGGGCATCTTGAGGTCGAGGAGGAGGAGCTGAACATCCCGTCTTTTGAGGATTGAAACGACTCTCCGGCCGCTCGTAGCAGTGGAAACCTTGTATCCCTCTCTGGTTAAGGCTTTCTTGAGGAGGTTGCAAATCCCGGGCTCATCATCCGCGACAAGGATTGAAGGAGCCTTCATCATGGCGCGGGCATCTTACAACGCCGCTCCGCCCTCGATCAACCCCCATCTATCCTCGACCCTTCCAAGATCGATCCTTCCGGATCGTTTTCTCTTGGGGCGTGTGCATTCCGGTGATTGTGGTGGAATCGTGCGTGGTTGCATGCGTGGGTTGATCCCCGAACTGCGGCCATCCGGATCTTCACAGGTCGCTTTGACCTTGGCGTACGGCCAGGATCAAGTCAAAGCAGAAGCACGAAGGACAACATTTACATCAATCGACCCGTCTATCTCTCAGAATAGGGGCGTGACCACAAGGACCACGTAAGTTCGAGGGTCTGAGGGCCAATAACCGTCATCCTCGGCCTTTCCAGAGCTCTGATTGGGTCGATCATCACCGTCAGTGTGTGCTGTGACCGAGGTTGTACCAGTGCCCATCGACTTCACTATTTCCAAGCGCCATTTAAGATTGTCGGATTTGGGGGGATTTGGGGGTCAGACCCGACATTCTGGTGTGGGTCGGGGGCGGGAGCCCGCGGACGCCTTCAGATTGTTGTGCCGGTCGATCCGCCAAGTCGTGATTGCGAGCCGGCTGATGAATGAAAGGGGGGGTCAGGGGTTCTTCCGAACGATGAAGTTTTCGAGGACGAGGGCGTCCATTCCGCTTCGGGAGAAGGTGCTGTAGGCTTCGGCGGGGGTGTTGACGATGGGTTCGCCCCTGAGGTTGTACGAGGTATTGAGGACGATCGGAACTCCCGTAGCCTGGCCGAACCGATCGATCAATTTCCAGTAGCGCGGACTGGCATCTTTGAACACGGTCTGGAGCCGTCCCGTGCCGTCCACGTGGGTGACGGCGGGGATGATCTCATGTTTATCTTTTTTTACATCCGTAACGTAGAGCATGTAGCGGGCAGGATGGTGTTTTTCGACATTCGGGATTTCGAAATACTCGGAGGCTTTCTCGACGAGCACCGAAGGAGCGAACGGGCGATAGGGTTCGCGAAACTTGATCTTCGTATTGACGATGTCTTTCATGTTCTTCCGGCGAGGATCCGCCAGAATGCTTCGTGCTCCCAAAGCCCGAGGTCCCCACTCGAAGCCGCCGTGGAACCAACCGACCACGGAACCCTTCGCCAGATCCGATACCACACGGTCCAGAAGGCCGTTTTCGTCCGCCACATATTCGTATCGGATCCCGGAATCCTCCAGGAAACGCTGGATGGCGCTCTCCGAGTGCGATTCGCCCCAGTAGCAATGCTCGAACCTGAATTTCCGCGGCTGATTGAGGATGGAATGATACGCGAAGAGCGCCGCGCCGAGGGCCCCGCCGGCATCCCCTGCGGCGGGCTGGATGAAAGCTTCCTCGAATCCTGACTGCTGGATGATCTTCCAATTCGCCACGGAGTTGAGTGCCACCCCCCCCGCCAGGCAGACCTTCTTCAATCCCGTTTCCCTCTGGGCCGCCTTCGCAAGATTGATCACGGACTCTTCGAGGACCGCCTGGATGGAGGCCGCGATGTCGGCGTAGTACTGCTGAATCTTCGCCAGCTCCGTCATGTTTCCCGGCGGCTCACCGAAGTAGGACGGCCAGCCGGAATCCACGGTGAAGAAATGAGAATTGGGATCGCGGGGTTGCCCGAAGAGATCGATGAACTTTTGACTGAAGGTCCGTTTCGTAGAGTGGTGGAATTCAAACCAATCCAGGTCCAGTTCGAAGGACCCGTCTGAATACAACCTGATCAGCTTCCGCACTTTGTCGGCGTAGTTCGGCTTTCCGTAGGGCGCCATGCCCATCACTTTGTATTCTCCTTCATTGACCTCGAATCCGAGGAATGCCGTGAAGGCGGAGTAGAGCAGGCCAAGCGAGTGGGGGAAATGGATTTCCCTCAGGATCTTGATTTCCTGGCCGTGGCCGATACTCACGCTCGCTGTGGCCCATTCACCCACGCCATCCACCGTGAGGACGGCCGCCTCCTCATAAGGTGACGGGTAGAAAGCCGATGCGGCGTGAGAGAGGTGGTGCTCGGAAAACAGGAGCTTTGTGGGATCGATACCGAGCTTTCGTCGGAAGAGGTCCTTGATCCACAACTTGTCCATGAGCCACGTGACCATCGCCTCTCGGAAAACGCCGAGCGACGAGGGGGACGTCCAGAGGATGGTCTTGAGCAGGCGTTCGAACTTGAGGAACGGTTTCTCGTAGAAGACGACGTAGTCGAGATCGCGCGAGGTCAGCTTTCCCTGCCGAAGCACAAATTCGATGGCCCGTTCGGGGTACCCGAAATCGTGCTTCTTTCGGGAGAATCGCTCCTCCTCCGCCATGGCGACCGGCAGCCCATCCACGAGCAACGCCGCGGCGGCATCATGGTAGAAGCAGGAGATGCCGAGAATATTCACGTGACCTGGCCGAGAGCCATGCGGATCAGAATTGTCGCCGATAGTCAGGTGCCGTTGCCGGGGGCTGCTTGGGGATCCAATTTGACGACTTGGATTTGAGGCGGAGGGGGTCGGACACCAGCCGATAGAGGAGTCCGGTCGGCAGAATAATCAAGAGGTAGATGAGAGTCAGGACAACTCGGGCATTGAAGTGTCCGATCTTTTCGGCAAGCGTCTTCCAAAGCGCCCAGGCGCGTTTCAGAGCGTCCAGCATGGGGCGGAGGTCAAAACAGGGTGTAGATGAATGGAGCGACGGCGCTGCTTTGGGCGAAGATCATGAGGATGCCGAACAGCAGGATGACCGATACCATGGGGATCATCCACCAGAGTTTGTTTTCCCAGAAGAAAGTGAATAACTCCCCAATGATGGAAAATCGGTGTCGGTTCTTCCAAAGAAAGGCAAGAAGGAAAACGGCGACCAGTCCACCCATTCCCGCAACGAGGTACTTGAAGAAACTCACGTCTTGAATCCTTGGGCCGGGGCCATGCTAGCTTACATCGTCAGCGTGCTGCAAGCTCCTACCCGAGAAGTCCCATCGCGTGGAGGGTCAGGATGAGGGCGATCTGAGTAGCGTACTCGCTTCGGAAGACATAGGGTCCGAGCGAAGCGCGGCGAAACCCGGCGGCCTCGGAAGCCGTGACATCCTCCTCCGAGAAACCTCCTTCGGGGCCCACGAGGAGAGCGATCCCATCCCCGACGTTCTTCGACTTCAACACTCCGGCCAGGGGTGGGGCGGATCCTTCCCAGAGAATGATTTTCGCGCATGGGCCCGACATCCGCGCGATGAGCGCCACAAGGGAAGTGGGGGCCGAGATGAACGGAGGCGTCACACCGGGCGAAATCTTGCACGCTTGGTTGGCGATCCGTTTCCAGCGTGAGAGTTTCTCGATACCTGGTGCCTGGGCTTGAGCCGCCACCGATCTCGTTGTGACGAATGGATGGATGCCGCGCACGCCCATGGAAGCTGCAAAGCGAATCACTTCATCCAATTTGGATCCTTTGAGGAATCCCACACCCAGCTCGATCGCTGCACTTGCGGGCGGAGCTACGGGACCGGGCGAAAGGTCAAGGTGAGCCACAGCCCGACGGTGGTCGACGGACCTGATCGTCGCGGTGCGGCTGTGTCCTTGTTCGTCATAGAGACTCACCACTTGTCCCGGTCGGGCGCGCAGCACTTTCACGAGATGCCTCCCTTCAGGGCCGACCAGCTTCACCGTTGGGTGGGCAAGTTCGTCTGATGTCAGGAAGAAACGGCGTGGATTCGATCCCGAGGTCATGGGCGGAGGAAGTGGAGGAAGAATTCGCGATTGCCCTTGGGGCCGCGGAGAGAGGACTCCACTTGGTCCTTGCAGAAAAGACCGAGACCCTCCGCGTGCGTCCGGACCTTCTGCACGGCCTCCTGCTGAAGCGCGGCATCCCGAACAACACCCTTCCGATTATCCGCCGGCCGGAGTTCAAATTGTGGCTTGACGAGGATGACGGCATGTCCGCTCTTCTTCAGAGTGGGGAGGACCGCGGGCAGCACGCGCGTGACCGAAATGAACGAGACATCCATGGTGAGCAGGTCGACCGGATGAGGGATCAATTTCAAATCGAAGTACCGTGCGTTGATGCCCTCGATGACCGTAATGCGGGAGTCGCTTCGAAGTGTTGGATCGATGACGTTGCGGCCGACATCCACCGCGTAGATGTGTGCTGCTCCGTGCTGCAGGAGGCAGTCGGTGAAGCCGCCGGTCGAACTTCCGACATCCAGGCAGATCCATCCGTTGGGCCGCAGCCCGAACGCTTCCAAGGCGCCTCGGAGTTTGAGTCCCCCCCGGCTGACATAGGGGTTTGGATCTTCAAGAACCTGGACGGGCGTATCCCTTCCGACCATCAGCCCGGCTTTCGGCTGTGGGATACCCTCGACCTTCACGACTCCCGCCATGATCAAACTCTGGGCCCGCGATCGGGATGGAGCGAGTCCCTTCTCGACGAGCAGATTGTCCAGCCGCTCCCGTTTCGCACTCACCGCACGTAGATCGGATTCGAGTAGATCCAGACAAATTCTTTCTCCGAGAGATTTCGCGAATCGCCGAGGGCCGGGGCCAAATGGGAGGGAATGATCCGAATTTCAATCCGGTAGATCCCGGGCTGGTCGACCGGCCAGCTCACCTGCCGGCCCGGCCCACCGATATCGAGCACCGTCTCATGGCCGGCCGGGATGACGCGGAGGAGTCGTGCCCAGACCTCAGGCTGAGGCAAGGAAGAGGTCAACCCAAACACTTGGGGGATACGGATGACAAGGTTCGGGGAGTGTGCAAACTCCACCTCGGAACCCATCTCCGTGGTCCCGTCCTCCGACTCCGCATGGAGATCGAATCCCACCGGCACTCCCAGTCCCTCGAAGGCGACATAGGCGCGTCCATCCTTCAGGGCCGACTTGATCTCATCGACCGTGATCGATTGGACGAGCACGTGGTTGCTGAACCATCCGAGCACGCGACGATAGCTGTCCCCTCTCTCGCCGTCCTTCATTTCCGTGGGGATTGCGTTTTGGTGCGCATCGCTTCCGGCGATCGCGGTGACCGGTCGTTCGAGAAGCAAAGCCTCCCATTTTCCGAGCGCGTTTCGGTTCTCGTCGAAGAAGGCCAGAAACACGAGATCCGGATGGGGCGAGCCCGCGCCCGATCGCAGGAAGGGCAGGATGTCCGAAAAGAAACCGAGGGGGTCCAGCCCGAGATCCGGCCGGATTTTCGGATCGATATTGGCATGGAGGTTGTAAATCTCCATGCCCTCCACGCGTGTTTCGCGCAGGAACTCCAGCGTCTTGGATTCCGTGTGGACTCCCATGACGAGGGCGCCTCTTTCCCTGTAGAGACCGGCAGATTCGGCATCGTCCCTGTTGTAGCGGGCCTTTCGAGCTTCCGGTGTAGACTCGGCATGTCCGCGCATCCCGATCGGCATCATGTCGAATTCTCCCCCCGCCGCCAGGAAAGGGTGAAACCCATCGCCGCAGTCGATTCGATTGGCGACAAGGGTCCCATCCTGCATGACCGGTTCGTCGCCTTCTCGCAGGAGATACACGTCCTCCCAATTCCGGTCGGTGAGGGAGGCGATGTGTTCCGTCAGGAACGCGAAATCCTGCTGGGTGACGCATAGTCCATGTCGAAGGTCCTGGAGGCACGGCTCGTTGGGAATGCCCCCGGGCAGGGGATTGTTATCGCACGCATCGTGCGAGTGCACGGAATGGAGGTGAATGATTCCCCGCGCCTCGCGGTACCCGCGGCGTGTCCCGAGCTCCGCGGCGGCGACCGGTGTGCCCGGCTCCCATGCCGGGGGGGGGGAGGGGTTCGAGCTGCATCCGGCCCATAGGAGGGTCCCCGCCGCGACACGGGCGAAAGTGTTTCGTCTTCGAGATTCCACGATCGGTATTGTACTACATGGAGGATTCCCTTCCCATGAGGCCGCCGGAAACATTGCTTTTGAGGGTGCGGTGTGATACCGAAGGGCGACCGTGCGTTCCTCGAATTGTGCTCTCCTCATCATCGGCTTGGCACTGCCCATGGCTTTTCCACCCGGTCGGGCGGAGGCGGTAACGGCGGATTTCAGCGGCTATTTTCGCTCGCGTGGATTCTTCTTCAGGGACCGCGATATCGACAACGATCGTGGCCCGAACACCACCGCCTTCATCGATCAGCGGCTAAAGCTCGACACCGAGTTCGCCCTTTCCGACGAAGTGAAAGCCGCGGTTCAACTCGACGTCCTGGACAATCTTGTCTGGGGCATCAATGGACCGGCATTGGTGGATCTTCCCGATCTGGCGCGTGCGGACCAAGCCGATCGGGAGGCCGGTGTCTCGGATGCTCTCTCCGTTCGCCGCGCGTGGGGCGAAATGGTTACGCCCCTCGGCGTACTGGTCGCCGGTCGCCAGCCGGTCCACTGGGGTTTGGGCGTATTTTACAACGACGGAAATTGCTTGAACTGCGACTTTGGGGACACCCAGGACCGGGTGTTCTTCTCGACCCGGGTCGGCCCCGTCGTGGTTTCCCCGTACTACGGCAAAGTGATCGAAGGCCGGGTGGAGACGCGCGCGGCCTCCGGTGTTCTACCCCAGGAGTTTCTGGACGATGGAAAAGTTTCTTTTCGCGACGCGGTGTCCATGGATGCCGATGCGTCCGATCTCGGGGTGGCCGTGCGGTATCAGCCGAAGGGTTACGAAGCGGGCTTCCTCATGAACGGCCGGTTCCAGCGGGTGAGTCCCTTCAAGGGCCGTCTGGTCATCATGGATGGTTATGGGAAAGCGGACCTCGCCTTCCTGCGCGCGGAGGGAGAGTTGGTTTTCATCAACGGCCGCGCGAGCAACGCGGCGTTGCCCACGCCGCAGAGGACGCGCGTGACGCAGCTCGGGCTGTTCGGCTCGGCGTACTGGAACCGCCCTTACCTGCATTTTGGCGGCCAGTATGGTTTGGCGACCGGACCCGGCAAGGACGAATACGATCCGTTCGATCCGGAGCGCTGGTTGGGCCGGCAGCAGAACGAGTTCAAGTTTGATCCCGATTTCAACGTGGACCTCCTGCTTTTCGAGGAGGTCGTGAATCGCCGCGAGGTGCGGGAGAATTTCAGGAGCATCGGGGGCGGGCGGGTTCGGAATGCGCATCTGGCCAAGCTCTTCTGGTTCGGCGATTGGAGTTTCGCCAGACCCCGTGCTAGTATCGAAGCCGGCTTTGCAGCGGACCCCGTTGGGGGCAAGCGTTATCTGGGTGTGGAAGCGGACATGGAGTGCACGTTCAGACTACAAGGGGGGTTTGAGACCCTGGCCCAGGTGGGCATGCTGATTCCGGGGACCGCGGCCCAGGCCATACTCGAATCCCAGCGAAAAAGTCCGGCCTTCGCAGTTCGGCTGGGCGGATTTTTCAGGTTCTGAAAGGACAGGTGCCGGGTGGCGGAATCGCAGGAAAAGCCGGGCGAAGGATTCAGAGTCGTCGATCGCCGATACAAGACTTTTGTGGACGAGGGCAAGTCGTTGGAAGAGGCCCCGAAACCCGCCCCGGCCATGCCTGTTTCGCGTCCCGCTGCCGTGGCCCCGAAATCGGATCCCGTGTCGGTGGTGCAAGCGGCTGCCCGAACGGAACCGGCGACCTCCAGGATGGGGGAAGTGCCGCGGGAGGGCAGGAGCCCGGAGCGGCCCGCGCAGGCGCCTGTGCCGTCGTCGGTTCAGACCCCCGGCTACAAGAGATCCCCCGAGATTACATTCGATGGCTTTGTTCGATCGCTCTACACCCAGATCATGATTCAGTTGGGGCTGGTGGAGAATCCCCTCTCCTCCGAGATGGAGGTTGACGTTGAAGGGGCGAAACAAACCATCGACATTTTGGATCTGCTGAAAGAGAAGACCAAGGGAAACCTGGCCCGACAGGAGGAGCAAGTGATTACGGAAGCATTGACCGCATCGAGATTGGCCTATGTGGAAACAACCAAGCGCCGCCGATAGCCGAATGCGGCCGGAAGGCAGAGGTTCTCGGCGGGTGGGCCATCGCGCCCTCGTGGGCGCCCTGGTCAGTCTCATTTCGTTCGGCGCCTTTACTTCCTGCAAAGACGCCGGATTCCAAAAGGATTTCTGGCCGAAATTCTTGAAACGGGACGGACAGGCGGAACGGCCCTCGTACCTCCCCAAGTCGGAGGCTCGGGCGGAATCGCCGTCCTCGGGGTCCGCAGCGGCTCTGACACTCCCCGATTTTGTGAAGCTGGCCGAAGCACTCGATCCCTGCGTGGTCAATATCAGCAGCACCACGACTGCCAAAGGCGGTCGGAAGCAGTTCCGGTTTCAGGTCCCCGAAAACGATCCGTTCCACGATTTCATGGAGCGCTATTTCAACATGCCGGACATGCCGCCTGAACAACAGAAATCCCAATCGCTCGGCAGCGGGATCATCATCAGCGAGGAGGGATACATCCTGACCAACAATCACGTGGTCGATGGCGCCGACAAGATCCGCGTGCGGCGAAGTGACAATGAGAAGGAAGTGGAGGCGATGGTCAAAGGAACGGACCCCAAGACGGACATCGCGCTTCTCAAGATCGAGGGGAACGGGTATTCGGTTTGTCCGCTCGGGGACTCCACCGGCATGAAAGTGGGCGAATGGGTGATGGCGATCGGCAATCCGTTCGGATTCAGCCATACCGTCACGGTGGGTGTCGTGAGCGCCTTGGGTCGCCACAATCTGGATCTGTCGGGATCGGCGCCCACCTATCAGAACTTCATCCAGACCGACGCGGCGATCAATCCAGGAAATTCCGGCGGTCCGCTGATCAACACACACGGCGAAGTCGTCGGATTGAACACCGCCATTTACACCCGGTCGGGCGGAAGCATGGGCATTGGTTTCGCCATCCCCATCAACATGGCCAAGCAGGTCATTCCCCAGCTTCGAGAGAAAGGGAAGGTGGTTCGGGCGTGGCTGGGGGTTCTCATCCAGCGCGTGACTCCCGAAATCGCGGAGAGCCTTGGGTTGGACAGGCCCGAGGGCGCGCTCGTGTCCAAGGTGATGGACGGCAGTCCCGCCGCGAAGGCGGGAATCCAGCGTCAGGATGTCATCGTCGAGTTTGAGCACGATCGAATCAAGGAGTGGAACGAGCTCCCCAACCGAGTGGCGATGATGGAGGTGGGCAAGAGCGTGTCCGTGCGGGTCGTGCGGAACAAGCGCGAGAAGGATTTCCAGGTGAAATTGGCGGAATTGCCGGATGCCGCACCGGTGGCGGCCCCCGAGGAGGGGAAACCCGAATCGATGCTCGGCCTTCAGGTCGAGCAAATTACGCCCGAGAGCGCTCAGGAGTATGGGTTGGAAGCCGAAGAATCGGGAGTCGGCGTGTTGGAGGTGGAACCGGGCAGTGTGGCCGACGAGGCAGGCCTGCGAAAAGGCGACGTGATTGTGGAGGTCGGCCGTCGAGACATCAAGACCGTGTCCGACCTCAAGCGCGCATTCGATGAGGCCCAGAAATCGGGCAAACCCGCTTTGGTCCTGGTTCGACGCGGAGAGGCTACGCTCTATCTGACGCTGGAGGCCAGGAAGAAGAAATAGTCCGACGCGGGCGACCATGCGTTTTGAGAAACTGACGCTCAAGTCGCAGGAGGCCTTGGCTTCGGCGCGCGAGGTTGCCGAGAGGCACGACCACCAGGAGATCGACGTCGAGCACCTCCTCGACGCGCTCATCGCTCAGAAGGAAGGACTCGTTCTCCCCGTCCTCCGCCAACTCGAAATCGATCCCGACGCCATCCTGGGCGACCTCGAGGGGCATCTCCGAGGGCGGCCGAAAGTGAAAGGCGCCGGCGCGGAGACCTTCATTTCCCAGCGGATGGGGCAGGTTCTCAACGGCGCTCAGCGCGAGGCGGAAAGACTGAAAGATGAGTTCGTCTCCACCGAGCACCTCCTCATCGCCATCGCGGAGGATGCGGGATTCGCGGGCGACCTGCTGCGCCGCCGCCGGGCGAACAAGGAAGTCATCTACCAGGCCCTCACGAAGCTTCGGGGCTCCCAGCGAGTGACGGATGCGAGTCCCGAGGAGAAATATGCGCCTTTGGAGCGCTACGCGCGGGACCTGACCATGGCGGCGGGTCGTGGCAAACTCGATCCCGTCATCGGCCGGGACGAGGAAATTCGCCGGGTCATTCAGGTCTTGTCGCGGCGGACGAAGAACAATCCCGTGCTGATCGGGGAGCCGGGGGTCGGCAAGACCGCCATCGTGGAGGGACTGGCGCAGCGGATCGTGTCAGGCGACGTACCTGAGAGTCTTCGCGACAAGCGCATCCTCGCCCTTGACCTCGGGGCGTTGGTGGCCGGCGCGAAATACAGAGGCGAATTCGAGGATCGTCTGAAGGCGTTGCTGAAAGCGATCGAGGAGGCCTCGGGGAAGATCGTTCTCTTCATCGACGAGCTGCACACGCTGGTCGGCGCAGGGGCGGCCGAAGGGGCGATCGACGCTTCCAACATGCTGAAGCCCATGCTGGCCCGCGGGGAATTGCACTGCATCGGTGCCACGACACTCGATGAATATCGAAAGCATGTCGAGAAGGATGCGGCGCTTGAGCGACGGTTTCAGCCGGTTCACGTGGGCGAGCCGGGCGTGGACGATACGATAGGCATCCTTCGGGGGCTGAAGGAAAAGTATGAAATCCACCACGGCGTCAAGATCACGGACGCGGCGTTGGTGGCTGCGGCCCAACTCTCCCATCGATACATCGCCGACCGTTTTCTCCCCGACAAGGCGATCGACTTGATCGATGAAGCGGCCAGCCGACTCAAGATGGAAATCGACAGCATGCCCACGGAGATCGACGAACTTCAACGGAAGATCAATCAGTGGGAGGTCGAACGCCAGGCCCTCAAGAGGGACAAGGATGCGGATGCGAAAGGGAAGCTCTCCCGGATCGAGAAGGAACTCCAAAAGGCTCAGAAGGAGGTGGGCCGTCTCAAGAAGCACTGGGAGGAGGAAAAAAGGTTCATCTCGGAGATCCGCGGGGCGAAGGAGAAGATGGAGTCCCTCAAAACCGATGCGCAGAAAGCGGAACGGGAAGGGGATTGGAATAAAGCCGCTGAAATCCGGTACGGCCGGCTCACCGAACTTGCCAAGCAACTTGAAACCTCAACGCAGAAACTCACCGAGCTCCAAAAGAGCGGCCGCATGCTGAAGGAGGAGGTGGACCCGGAGGACGTTTCACAGGTTATTGCCAAATGGACGGGGATACCGGTGACCCGGCTGATGGAGACTGAGAAAGAGAAGTTGCTCCGCATGGAGGATCGACTCCGGGAGAGGGTGGTGGGGCAGGATGAGGCACTGGGTGCGGTGGCGGCCTCGATCCGGCGGGCGCGCGCCGGTTTGAAGGACCCGAATCGTCCCATCGGTTCGTTCCTGTTTCTAGGACCGACGGGCGTGGGGAAAACAGAGACCGCCCGCGCACTGGCCGAATTCCTGTTCGACTCCGAGCAGGCCATGGTGCGGCTGGACATGTCCGAGTACATGGAGAAACACACCGTGGCAAGACTCATCGGCGCTCCGCCCGGCTACGTGGGCTACGAGGAGGGAGGCCAACTCACCGAGGCCGTTCGCCGCCGGCCCTACTCCGTGATCCTTCTGGATGAGATTGAGAAGGCGCATGCGGACGTGTTCAATGTCCTTCTTCAAGTGCTGGACGACGGGAGGTTGACCGACGGCCAGGGCCGCACGGTCGATTTCCGGAACGCCGTCGTCATCATGACCTCCAATATCGCCAGCCAGGAGATCGCTGATCTTCACGGTCGGGATCAGGAGTTGCGGAATGCCGTGCAGGTTGCCTTGAAAAACCATTTCCGTCCGGAGTTCCTCAACAGGGTGGATGACGTCGTCACCTATCACGGTCTTGAGCGAAAGGACCTTGAGCGGATCGTCGACATCCAGTTGAGGTCGTTGGGACGGGTGCTCCGACCGAAGGCGATAACAATTGAGTTGACACCCAGTGGGCGCGAACTTATCATGGCCCGAGGCTATGAACCCGCCTACGGAGCACGTCCTTTGAAGCGGGCCATTCAGAAGTGGCTCATGGATCCTTTGGCCGCCGGGCTCATCTCCGGCGAAATCGAGGAGGGATCGGTGGTTCAGGTGGATGCCGATTCCCGACGGGAACGGCTTGTCTTCTCTGCGAAGAAGAAAGGTCGCGGGGGATCTAAACCGGGGGTCGAGGAGTAATCACCATGGTCAGCCCTGAAGCCCTCGGCCGGATTCCCATCTTCAACAACCTCACCCGCGAGCATCTGACCCTGCTCGCCCCGAGCATCAAGGAGCAGGAATTCAAGAAAGGCCGGATCATCGTTCACCAGGATGAAAAGGGATCGATCTTTTTCGTCATGGAGTCCGGCCTGGCGAAAGTCACGATGACCGGCAAGGAGGGGAAGGAGATCACGCTCTCGTACATCAAGCCGGGAGAATTCTTCGGCGAGATGGCCCTCTTGGACGGCCGGCCGCGGTCGGCCAGCGTAGTTGCCGTTGAAGACTCGGTGGTCATGGTTCTCACCCGGGACGAATTCCTGGGCTATGTCCGGCAGAATCCCGAAATCGGGATCAAGATGCTCGAAGTGCTGAGCGAACGGATCCGGTATGCCGACCAGAAGATCGGCCTCCTGACGCTTGCGGACGTGCAGTCAAAATTGGTTCACTACTTCATTCATTTGGCGAGCCGGTTGGGAGTCCCCACCGTGGATGGGATCCTGATCGAGAACCGCCCCACACATGAAGCGATGGCGGCTGAATTGGGAACGACTCGCGAGACCATCACCCGCGTGCTGGGGGATTTGAAGCGGAACGGCTACCTCAAGATCTCCCGCAAGACACTCCTCCTCTCCAACCGCCTCTTCATCAAGAAGTGATCCGCCGCAGGCGCCGTCATCCTGAGCTGGGCGAAGGATCTCAGACTACCCCTGCGGACCGCCCTCCAAGAGTTTCTTCAGGTTTGCCAACCCTTCATCGAAATCCTTCGCGATCATTCTCGGCATGAGAAGCGCGAAATACTTTCCAATCGGATTCTTCCCCACGTCGCCTTCATCCCGCCAAGTCACGGTTGTTCCTTCTCCTCCGGGGGTGAGCGTGAAGGAGCCTTTCATCCGATATTTTCCCTCTGAAATATCGAGGTCATAAACGACCTTCTGGGGCGGAACGGATTCCGTGAGCGTCATCGTTCCTTTTCCCATTTTCGGACTGTCCCACCGGGTGGCGGCGCCGACACCCTCCTCGGGTCCCTCGTAGGACATCGTCATCTGCGGGTCTTTTCCTTCCCAGGGCGACCACGCCTTCCAATTCTTGAAACTGTTGAGGTGGACGAAAATCGCCTCCGGCGGTGCCTTGATGACCGAGCTCCGTTCGACGCTCCACTGAGATGGAAGGAAGAAAGAGACGACGAAAAGGATGGCGACCAGCACGATGATACCCGTTGCGATTCGACGAACGGCATTCATATGGACCTCCCATAAGCTTATTCGAACGGCACTTTGGACCTTTTCCGCAGACCGTCAGTCCGCGATGGGGGCCAATTGCCCGTTTTGGACATTCTTGACACAGCGCGGGAGGGTGTCAACTGAGAATTCGGATAAATTCCCCAACCATTCCGAGATCCTGAAACAAGTTCAGCTGACCTTCTCCCTTTGTTTGGTCCGGTTCGGTGAGCCCATTCGTCCAGCGCCTGGCTGATGAACTCCGGACCGTTGTCGGAAACGATGAAACGGGGTAGAGGTCGGGAGTGGGCGATTTCATCGAGAACGCGGGCGACCCGGTGCCGCCGATCGAGAAATCGACCTCGATCCGGGGGCACTCCCGCGTGAAGTCATCGCCCCGCGTCAGCATCTTGACCCGCTTGTGCGTAGTGAGCACGTCGGCCACGAAGTCCATAGGCTGCCTCAGACGTTTGGCCTCCGACACCGTCATCCCCTTATACTTCTTGCGCCAGGAATAAAAGGACCACCCCAGGTCGGAGTGATGAGCGAAACTCCTAACTCTCTGAAATCACCGTGCCAGGGGACGGAATCGAACCGCCGACGCACGCCTTTTCAGGGCGTCGCTCTACCATCTGAGCTACCCCGGCACCGCAGTAATTCCCGCAACTTAGCCTATTTCTCTCGCTGTGGCCGACTCCGGCACGGAGTAATTGCGGAGTACTTCGCGCACCAGTTATACCTGACCGGGGGGCCTTTTCAAGACCCTTCCGTCACGAATTATCAGTGGCATCAGCCCGGTGTGTATGACTCGAAGTGGCAAATCGATTTGACTTCCCCGTCGCACCAAGCGGTCATTGGCGGCATGAAGCGCGAGGTCGAGAACTCAGAAGCGAAACTGCCGGAGCGGGTTCGATTCGTAGCTTTCACCGACCCCCACGTTTCGGTGGAGTCTGCCCCGAAGATCGTGGTGCCGGCTCGGGAGCGCAAGGACGAATCCCTCGTCTGCGCCGGCGACTTCAGCCAAGAACTCAACAACTGGGATCCCCGCGCCAGGGTACAGGGCAAATTCCGCGACTCAATCTCCACCCAGGGACCCCGGCGAGTCATCCACCATTGCCGAGTGCGATCAGGTGGGGGTGCTCAGCCGCGGGGAACTCGTAAAGAACATGACGGGCGAGGAGTTCCGTCGCCAACTCCCGGATGGCCGGGAAAATCGGCTTTCCATGCCGACCCCGGGCGCGTAGAATACGCGTCCTCCCCATGAACATCATCGTTGCCG
This sequence comes from Nitrospirota bacterium, assembly GCA_016180645.1. Classification (NCBI taxonomy): domain Bacteria; kingdom Pseudomonadati; phylum Nitrospirota; species Nitrospirota bacterium. Next base: position 29,841 of record JACPAV010000017.1, read on the forward strand.
GACTGGGCGAGGTGGGATTCCACCTCGTGAGGCGGTTGTACAAGCAGGGGCACAATATCAGCGCGGTGGACGCCGATGAGGAAAAGACCCGCCGCGTAACCGCCGAGATGGACGTTAAGATCGTCCGCGGCCATGCCGCGAGCGCAAAGACGCTCCAACAGGCGGGATGCGCCCAGGCGGATCTTCTCCTCGCGGTCACGGACCACGATGAAGTCAACCTGGTCACCTGCTTCCATGGGAAGCATCTGGGTGCGAAAAAGAGCGTGGCGAGGGTCAAACGCATGGACCGCCTTCTCTCACGCCGAAATACCTATCGGGAAGAAATGGGCATCGATCTCTTGGTCAGCCCGTCGGGACTGACGGTGACCGAAATTCTCAAAATCATCCGCGACCCGGCGGCGGTCGCCGTGGAAAATTTCGCCGAGGGAAAGATCACGGTCCGTCGTTTCAAACTTCCGGAGGATTCGGCGTGGGCCTCCCGGAGGCTGCAGGACATTCAGGAGTTCCGGGACACCATCGTGGCCCTGGTGACCCGGAGCGGGAAGAGTTTCGTCCCGACCGGAACGGATACGTTGAAGGCCGCGGACTACGCCTGCATCGTATCCACCCCGGCCCGGATGCAGGAGCTTGAGAAAGAAGTGGGCTTCAAGAATGGCGGCCCGAACCGGGTGATGATCGTCGGGGGGGGGACGATCGGGGTGGGACTGGCCATGGGGCTGGAGGCCCTCGATGCGCGCGTCAAACTGATCGACAACCAGAAATCCCAGTGCGAAAAAGTTCTGGAGCGGGTCAAGCGCACGGAGGTGATTCACGGGGACGGCCTGGACCTCAGTCTGCTGAAAGAGGAAAACGTCGGATCCATGAATGTATTCGTGGCCTCTACGTCCAAGGATGAGACGAACCTCATGGCGTCCCTTCTCGCGAAACAATATGGCGTGCCCCGGGTGGTGGCCATCCTCCAATCGGTGGACAATGCTGTCATGGGTGAGAAACTGGGAATCGATTGTGCCTTCACACCCGCCGTTCTGGCGGCCGACCGCCTGTATCAATACATCATGCGCGCCCAGGTCCATGGGGTGACGTCCATCGCGGAAGGGGAGGCGGAAGTCCTCGAAATGCAGGTTCCGCCCCGATCCCCGGCCACGCATCATCCGCTCTCGAAGGTGAATTTCCCGAAGGGAAGTCTCGTGGGGGCGGTCATCCGTCACGGCGACGTAATCCTGCCCGGCGGGAGCACCCAGCTTGCCGAGGGAGATACGGTCATTCTTTTTGCCCTCACCGATGTCGCCGAGAAGGCCGAAAAGCTGATCCACGGGTAGCCCCCGCTCTGTAGCTTGACCCCATGAATATTTGGGCGGTAAGCCACCATATCGGAATTCTCCTGGTGGGATTCTGTGTGTTGCCGGCCGCAGGGTTCATTTTCGCGCTTGCGAAAGGTGAGCCGACGGTCGCCCGCGCGTTCGCGCTGACCGGCGCGCTCTCGGCGGGGATCGGCGGGCTTTTGTATCTGCTCTCGCGCCGCCCGGCGGGAAATGAGCCTCTTCGCCGGCGGGAGGCGCTCGCCCTGGTGCCGCTGGCATGGCTGGCAGGCTCCCTCCTCGCCGCGGTGCCTTTCGTGGCCTCCGGGCACACGGGATGGGTGGATGCAATCTTCGAAACGGTGAGCGGATTCACCACCACCGGGGCGAGCATTTTCCGCGATGTGGAAATCCTGCCCTCCGGCATCCTTCTCTGGCGGGCGTTGCTCCAATGGGTCGGGGGCATCGGGATCGTCGTCTTGTTCGTCGCGGTTTTTCCCGGCCTGGGTGTCGGCGGGAAGCATATGTTTCTTGCGGAGGCTCCCGGACCCGAGCAGGAAGGGTTCCTTCCGCGCATTCGTTCAACGGCGATACGTGTGGGGTGGGTCTACCTGGCCATCAGCGTACTCGGGGTGTTCGGCCTCTGGATGGCCGGAATGGGCGTGTTCGATGCGATCTGTCACATGATGGCCACACTCTCGACCGGCGGATACTCGACGCGGAACGCCAGTATCGGCGGGTTCCCAGGACCGTGGATTCCCTGGGTCACCATCCTGATCATGGCAGCCGGGGGAACCAACCTGGGTCTCTTCTATCGTATGGCCACTGGCGCCAAGCGGGTCTTCGCCGGCAATTCTGAGTTCAAATGGTACTTGGGAATCCTTATCACGGCCTCTCTTCTTCTCGCGGGCGACAACTGGCTCAAGGGGCACAACGACGGATTTGGGAGCGCACTGACGGACGGAGTCTTCACCGCCGTGTCCATCCAGACCACATCCGGATTCGCCACAAGCGACTTCCACCTCTGGTCCTCCTTCGGGAAGTGCATTCTCCTGGTGCTCATGTTCATCGGGGCCTGCTCCGGTTCGACGGGCGGCGGGTTCAAGGTGCTGCGCTTGGCCGTGGTGGTCAAGGCCGCATTTCATGAAACCCTCCGCTCCCTGAATCCCAACAAGGTGACTCTCGTCAAGATTGATGACCACGGCATCAGCCCCGAAATCCGTGAGGCCGTCCTTGGGGTGCTTGTTTTCTACCTTGGCACAGTCGCGCTGTCGATGCTCCTGGTCTCGGCGGCCGGCCTCGACCTGGAATCTGCCATCAGCGGCACGTTCGCCACGGTCGGAAATGTGGGCCCGGGTTTCGCCGTGATCGGACCTGCGTCAAACTATGCCGACGTGCCGGTGGCGGCCAAGCTGGTCTTTATTGTGGACATGCTGCTGGGTCGATTGGAATTCTATCCCCTGCTGGTTCTTTTCCACCCGGCGCTCTGGAGGAAATGACCTGCCGGCGGCAGGCGAGTCATTCTGAGCGCAGCGAAGGATCGCGTATCATTTGGTCAACGGAGTGCGACGGGAGTAGAATCGCCCGCATGTCGGATTCAGGCTGCTACCAATGCGGAGAAGCGCTCGACCCGGATCGCACGGGCCGGCTTGAGACATGCGGCAAATGCCACGCCCACGTCCGGGTCTGCTACAACTGCCGATTCTACGGCCGTGCGGCGGCGAACGAATGCGCGGAACCGGCGGCCGAGCCGGTACACCGGAAGGACAAGCCCAACAACTGTGATTTCTTCAGGCTCAGCGGGGGGAAAGCGTCTTCCGGAATATCCGAGGCCGCGGCCCGGGAACAGTTGAAGAACCTCTTTAAGAACTTCTGATCCCTGAACCATGGCGACGAAAGTAGACTACAAGTCCACGCTCAACCTCCCGAAAACGGAATTCCCGATGAAGGCGAATCTCCGCGAGCGGGAGCCCGTGATGCTCAAGGAGTGGGACGGCAACCGGATCTATGAAAAGGCCGTCGCGGCGGGGGAGGGGAAGCCGCGTTTTGTCCTTCACGACGGGCCGCCCTACGCCAACGGCCACATCCACATGGGTCACGCCCTCAACAAAATCCTGAAGGACATCGTGGTGAAGAGCAAGCTCCTGTCGGGTTTTCAGGCCCCCTACGTGCCCGGTTGGGACTGCCACGGACTACCTATCGAGCTTCAGGTTGAGCAGGAACTCGGTGAAGCCGCCAAGAAGAACCGGTCGGAGTTTGTACGTCAATGCAGGGAATACGCCCGGAAGTTCATCGAGATCCAGAAGGATGAATTCCGAAGATTGGGGGTATTCGGCGCATGGGAACGGCTCTACCAAACGATGGACCCTAAGTACGAAGCGCAGATCATCCGGGAATTCGCCGTCCTCGTGGAAAAGGGTTTCGTATCGCAACATTTGAAACCGGTCTATTGGTGCATTTCATGCCGGACGGCTCTAGCCGATGCCGAGGTGGAATACGCGGACAAGACATCTTCGTCCATCTTCGTGAAGTTTCCCATGGTTTCTTCTCCTGAACCTGAAAGGCTGGGTCTGAGTGGGGGTGCCTATGCCATTGTGTGGACGACGACCCCATGGACGCTTCCGGCCAACGTGGCGTTGTGCTTCCATCCTGACAAGGACTACTCCAGCGTCGCTGTGGGTGGAGAGGCATGGATCATCGCGACGGACCGTACTGCTTCATTGCAAACCACGCTGGGGGTCAAGGATTGGGATGCCGTTGCTGGAACCATTGAGAAGTTCCGAGGGAGTGAGTTGATGGGTACTTCATTCCGGACTCCCTTGCGGGATGAGAATGTGCCGATTGTGTTTGACGATTCAGTGAGCATGGAGGAGGGGACGGGCATAGTTCATATTGCACCGGGTCACGGAGAGGAGGACTACCGAATCGGCCGGAAACCGGAAAATCGGCTGCCGATCCTGTCTCCCGTCAACGAAGCCGGAATATTTACTGCTGACGCCGGTGAATTCGCCGGGAAGCAGGTCTTCAAGGCGAATGGTGACATCGTGGAGCGATTGAAATCAAAAGGCCTCCTGGTCCATGGCGGAAGCATCACGCATTCCTATCCGCACTGCTGGCGATGCCACCAGCCCGTGATCTTCCGGGCCAGCAAGCAGTGGTTCATGAGTCTTGAGCAGGACGGTCTCAGGGAGAAAGCCGGTTCGTGGATTCATGGAAAAGTGAAATGGATTCCTTCCTGGGGGGAGGATCGAATCGGAAACATGGTCAAGACGCGGCCGGACTGGTGTCTTTCGCGGCAACGCCTTTGGGGTGTGCCCATCGTGGCCTTGGTCTGCCCTGAGTGTCCGGGCTACTACCTCGATGCCGATTTCGCTCGAAAAGTGGCGAGCGAGGTCGAGCAACATGGACTGGAAATTTGGTTTGATCGCCCCGTAGAGCACTGGTTCGGCGGGCCGAAGGTATGCGAGGTATGCCGGAAGGGTCACCTCCGCAAGGTGGACGACATTCTGGACGTGTGGGTCGATTCCGGCCTCAGCTACGCGGCGGTGCTCGAAAAGCGCAAGGAATTGGCGTTTCCGGCCGATCTCTACCTCGAAGGGAGCGATCAACATCGCGGGTGGTTCCACAGCGCACTTCTCCTATCGCTCGCCACGCGCGGGAAGGAGCCTTACAAGAGCGTGCTCACCCACGGATTCGTGGTGGACGGCGAAGGGAAGAAAATGAGCAAGTCGGCGGGCAATGTGATGGCGCCGCAGAAAATCATCGACCGATACGGAGCGGAGATCATCCGGCTGTGGGTGGCCTCGGAGGACTACTCGGAAGATATCCGTTTGTCTGAGGAAATCCTGAGCCGACTCGCGGACGCGTATCGACGCATCCGGAACACCTGCCGGTTCATGCTGGGCAATCTGTACGATTTCTCGCCGGATGGGCCGGGAGTGAAAGAGAGCGACCTGACGGAGCTGGATCGCTGGGCGCTCCATCGGACGGCGGAATTGTCGGCGCAGCTCCGGGAAGCCTACGCATCCTACTCGTTCCATACCGTCTACCACGCCCTCCACAACTTCTGCGTTGTGGATTTGTCGGCGATCTACCTCGATGTGCTCAAGGATCGCCTTTATTCCGACGCCCCGACGGGACGCGTCCGGCGATCCGCACAACGGGCGCTCTTCGAAATCGTGCGGTCGCTTTCCCGGCAGATGGCGCCCGTGCTCTCATTCCTCGCGGATGAAGTATGGCGGCACCTCCCGGCGTGGAGCGGCAAGCCGGAAAGCGTTTTTCTCTCGGGGGCCGACGATCCTGTTGTGGCCTACCGCGACGATTCACTGGGGCGACGCTGGGAGAACCTGATCGCTCTGCGAAAGGAGGTCATGAAGGCCTTGGAGGCGAAACGGGCCGCCAAGGTGATCGGGAGCGCCCAGGAAGCGCAGCTTCGTTTGTGCCTCCCCGGTCAACCGGCGCTCGATCCCTCACACGCCTCGGAATCGTTTCTCGCTTCCCTTTTCATCGTGAGCGGGGTTACATTGGAGACCGAAATGGGGCCGGGGCCGGACGTGTTTGAGGGAACCGAGTCCTTCAAGGGCGTCAAGGTGCGGGTGGATCGCGCGACGGGGCAGAAATGCGTTCGTTGCTGGCGGTGGACCGAAGATGTCCGTGCCTCATCCGGCCTGTGCGGTCGATGTGAAATAGTTCTCCAGGAGCGAGGAGGTTCCATTGGGAATTGAAAAACGCAGACATCCGCGGGTGGACGTGGATTGGCCCGTCACCTACAGCGTTGAGGCGCAATTCGTCGAGAAGATCACCAACATCAGCGCGGGCGGGGCCTACATCCAGTCCCATCGGCCGTTGTGGGCCGATACGGTGATCCACATGGCGTTCACGCTTCCGGGGCAGTCCACGCCCATCCCGGTGAAAGCCAAGGTGATGTGGGTGGTGGAGACTTCCATCGATGACAACGGGGACATCGTGCCCGGCGGCATCGGCGTGCAGTTCCTTGAAGTCCTCGAAAAAGACCGGAAGGCGATCGAGGACTTCGTGGAAAAGTCGGACAACAAGAGCTAGTCGAGCATGCGTCTCCGCCCATTGGGGGTTGTCATCGCGCTCGCAGCAAGCGTGTTCGCATGCGATCAGGTGACGAAGAAGTCGGTTCAGCGGAACATGGAGCACCTGTCGGCCACTCCCGTGGTTTCATGCTGTCTGAATCTCACCCACGTCCACAATCGGGGAGGGGCCTTTGGGATGTTCTCGGAGACTCGCACCCGATGGGGTCGCCTGGCGTTCACCGCATCCTCCTTTCTCGCGCTCGGCTTCCTGCTCTACCTGCTCGCCGTGGCCCCCGCTGAGGCTCGGTTCCAGCGCGTTGCGCTCTCGATCATCCTTGGGGGAGCGGTGGGAAACCTCTACGATCGGATGGTACAGGGGTTTGTGGTGGATTTTGTCGATGCCCATTGGCGCCACTACCATTGGCCGGCCTTCAACGTGGCCGACATGGCCATTACCGTGGGAATCCTGGCCATCCTGGGTGAAATGGTGCTGCAGAAGAGAAGCCCGAAGGCGGCGGGTTGAAGCTGAAGGGAAAAGTTGCGCTGGTTACCGGTGCAAGCCGGGGGATCGGCCGAGCCATCGCCGAGGCGTACCTGCGTGAGGGCGCCGAAGTTTTTGCGTGCGCTCGCGGAGAATTGGACCTGACCTCCGCGGTGCGGGAGATGAGTCGAGAGGGAACGATTCGCTCGCGGGCGGCGGATGTAAGTCAACCGGACCAAGTGGGACGATTACTGGAAGAGGTGAGCCGTGCGGCGGGTCGATTGGACGTGGTGGTCAACAATGCGGGGGCGGCCGGCGTTCGAGTGCCCATCGAACGGTATCCTGCGGACGTTTGGGAAGAGGTGGTCCGGGTGAATGTGATGTCGGTGTTTCTGGTGTCGCGTGAAGCCCTGCCGTTGATGCGGAAATCCGGGGGGGGGTCGATCATCAATGTGAGCTCTGGCGTGGGGCGCAAAGGCAAGGCGCTCTGGGGAGCCTATGCCGTATCCAAATTCGCAGTCGAAGGGTTTACGCAGACGCTGGCCGAAGAGATAAAACCCGACGGCATCCGGGTCAACTCCGTCAATCCCGGCGCCACCCGTACCCGAATGCGCGCCCAGTCCTATCCGAACGAGGACCCCATGACCCTCCCCACGCCGGAATCGTTGGCGCCGATGTTCGTCTATCTCGCGTCCGACGACAGCCGGGAGACGGGCCAGTACTTCGAGGCGCGCGAGTGGCTGCTCACACACGGCCCTTCGGCCCACGCCGCCTGATGGAAGGGCCGGCTTGAAAAGCTACGGACGATCGACGCTGTGGGGTGGGGTGAGCCGCAAAGCGGTGCTGCGCGAGGTGGCGAAGTTCGCCAACTCCTTTTCGTTCGATTCCGTTCTCCTCCCGCAGGATCTTGCCCTGAATCGGGCATGGGCCGAAGCCCTCCGAAACATCGGCATCCTTTCGCGGACGGAAGAACAGAAAATCGTCCGGGGCTTGGATCGAATCGGACGAGCCGGTCGTTCCGGGCGTGCCGCCCACTCCGGCGATTGGGAAGACGTCCACAGCTACGTGGAGATTACGCTGCACAAGCTTATCGGTGACGCCGCGAAAAAACTTCACACGGGCAAGAGCCGCAACGATCAGGTGGCAACCGACCTTCGAATGTACGTCATAGATCGCCTCACCGTGTTGGACAGGGCCTTGAGTGGGGCGATGCGGAGCCTGTTGGTCCTGGCTGATCGAAACGTGAAGGTCATTTTTCCTTCCTACACTCACCTTCGTCAAGCCCAGCCGGTTCTTTTCGCCCATATTGCCCTCGCGTACTTCTCCATGCTCAAGCGTGATCGGACGGGTCTCGGAAATGTGTTTTGCCTCGCGGATGAACTGCCTCTCGGTTCGGCCGCCGTGGGGGGAACGGCCTATGCCGTGGACCGTAAGCTGTTGGCGCGCCGTCTTGGATTCAGCCGAATCAGCTCGAACAGTATCGATGCCGTGGGCGACCGCGATTTTGTCATTCAATTCCACGCGTGGGGAGCGCAGCTCATGGCCCACCTGTCACGAATATCGGAGGACCTGATTTTGTGGTCGTCGGACGAATGGGGGTTCATCCAGCTTCCTGCTGAATACTGCACGGGTTCGAGCCTGCTTCCGCAGAAACTGAATCCGGACGTCCTCGAACTGATCCGGGGGAAAACGGCGCGCGTCGTGGGCAATGCCGTCCAGTCACTGGCGCTCGTTAAGGGCCTCCCCACGTCCTACAGCCGCGACTTGCAGGAGGACAAGGAGAGTCTGTTCAGTACGGCCGAAACGGTCGAATCGTGTTTGAAACTGATCTCGGGACTTCTCGGTGGACTCCGGGTGGATGCCCGGCGTTCAGTGGCCGCGATGAGCAAAGGTTTTGTGCTGGCAACGGATCTGGCTGACGCCTTGGTGGAAAGGGGCGTCCCCTTCCGCGAGGCGCATGGCGCCGTCAGCGCCATGGTCAGGTGGTGCATCGAGAACGATCGCGGAATGAAGGAGGTCCCCGAGGCGGTCCTTCGGGAGATTTCAACCCGGCTCGATCGACGTCTTGTACAAGGCCTGTCTCTGGAAGCGTCCGTCAGACGCCGTTCCAATATCGGCGGAACGTCACCCTCGGAGGTTCGCAGACAGATCCGCGAGGCACGAAAGGATCTTCTGAAGGGATGACCCCCTCACCCTTCGACGCGCTCAGGGTGAGCGGTCTACTGCACCGTTCGTGGTGAGCCTGTCGAACCATGAACGGGGGCCGGTTGCCTCTCACTTTCTTGACAAGACCGCTGTCTTCCTCGCAACCGGCTGCGGTGTAGGCTTCATTCCCTGGGCGCCGGGAACGTGGGGGACGTTCGCCGCCGCCGCACTTTTCGGATTCCTCCTCCGTGGACTGTCGAATGGGGCCTATGTGGGTCTTGTGGCCGGCCTCTTCGCGGCTTCCATCTGGATCAGCCAACGGGCGGCGCTGGCGATGGGGAGAATCGACCCGAAGGAAGTGGTTATTGACGAGTTTGTCGGGTTCTACGTGACCATGTTCTTTCTTCCCAGCGATTGGATGACCATTGCGGCGGGAGTCCTGTTCTTCCGAATCTTCGACATCACGAAAGTGTTTCCGGCCCGTCCGCTCGACAAGAAACTTCCGGGCGGCTGGGGGATCGTCGTCGACGACGTCGTGGCAGGCGTCTACGCCAACCTCAGTGTGCGCCTCATCCTCGCGATAACGTGATCCGAACGATCCTGCTCCACATCGGCAACGAACTCCTTCGCGGAGAAACGATCAACACCAACGCCTCGACGATCTCACGAATTCTCTTCGAGTCGGGGTATCCGGTCCTGCGGCAGCTCGTGGTGAGCGACACCCCGTACGACATCCAGAAGGCGCTGCTCGATTCCTGCGCCGAGGCGGATTTCGTGATCTGCACGGGAGGGCTGGGCCCGACGACGGACGACTTGACGGCGGAGGCCGCGGCGCAGGCCTTCGGGATGCCGCTGAAAGAAAATCCGAAGGCGTGGAAGATGGTGCAGGACCGTTTCGCGTTTCTGGGGCGGGATCCCACCGGCAAGGATCGGAAGCAGGCGTTGCTCCCTGAAGGGTCTGTCGTGCTGGAAAACGCCTGGGGCACGGCTCCCGGTTTCTACGTGCGGCACAAATCGGCCACGGCCTTCTTTCTCCCGGGCGTTCCCCGCGAGATGGAACCGATGTTGAACATGCACGTCCTTTCGGTCATGCGGACGAGCAAACCGCCGAAGGAGGAGATTCATTCCCTTTCCTTGCTGGTATTCGGGATTCGCGAAGCGCGGATGAATGAGATCCTCGATCCGGTCATTCGGGAATTCTCGGATCTCCAGGTCGCCTTTCTGCCTCGCTATCCGGATATCACCTTGAGATTGACGGGTATCGGTGTTCCGCCGGAGCGAATCAAGACGGCGGCGGACGGCATTCGAAAACGCCTGGGAACGCACATCGTCGGGGAGGGGGAGACAACGATTGAGGGTACCGTGGCGAAACTCCTCAGGGAGAAGGGACTGACGATGGCGGTGGCGGAATCCTGCACGGGCGGTCTGATCGCAAAACGGCTGACCGACATCCCGGGCAGTTCGGAATACTTCGAACGCGGTATCGTCAGCTACAGCAACGAATCCAAGATCAAGGCTTTGGGAGTCTCGGCGGACATTCTGGCTGAGCACGGCTCGGTCAGTCGCGAGACCGCCTCCGAAATGGCCCGGCGAATCCGATTTCTGTCGGGGACGCGCATCGGCCTTTCCGTGACGGGCATCGCAGGACCGACGGGTGGATCACCCGAGAAGCCCTTGGGGCTGGTGTACATCGGCCTGTGCACGGGCGATGAGCCGAGTGTCGTCGAACACCGGCTCAAGGGCACGCGGGAGCAGATCCGGCTGCTTGCCTCCAGCCTGGCGTTGGACCTGCTTCGGAGGTACCTCCTCGGAAGTGGGGATGTGGTGAAGTAATCATGTAGCCATGTGGGAGGATCAAGCCCCGTGCGCTTTGCTCCTGATGACCCGATGACTATATGGCTACTTGATTACATTCCCCCATGCGCTGCTTCATTGCCATCGAGATTGACGCCGCCGTCCGCGAGCGCCTTGCCGCAGCCCAGGACGACCTCCGGCCGCACGTGTCGGGAGTGAGCTGGACGAAGCCGGACAATATCCACCTGACGCTGAAGTTTCTCGGAGAGATCGAAGACAAACGCGCCAATCGCGCCATGCGCGTGCTGACGGAGCTTGCGCTGCGTCTCACGGGGGGAAACGTCGAATCGAAAGGGGTGGGCTGTTTCCCCAATTTGAAAAATCCCCGGGTCATCTGGGCCGGACTGGCGGACGAGGCGGGTCTCCTCCATTCCACGGCCCAGGCCATCGAGGGTGAACTCTCAAAAATCGGGTTCCCGCGCGAGCGCCGGCCCTTTCGTGCCCATCTGACGTTGGGTCGCGTCCGTGAGAGCTTTCGTGCGCCGGATTTCCCGAACCAACTCGCGCGTAATGGCAACCGGCCGTTCGGCCCGACCGTTGTCCGCGAGCTCACCTTCTTCCAAAGCCGGCTCGATCCCAAGGGTTCCATCTACACCCCCCTCGGCCGGTTTCCGCTCCAAAGGAATCCTGGATGAAAAGCTGTCCCAACGGGAGTATAATCGGTGACAGTATACTCTATTACGACTAATTAGAGTATACTGTCACCGAATACTAGCGGCCGGCGCCGGTCACGCTGTTGGGGTTGACGAGTTGGCTCGCCTTGCCCTTCGGTACCATCCAGGGAGAGGGGAGGGCGAGGAGTGACGCGATGAAAGCGATCCAGAACACGCCGTGGAGGGCATAGCTGAGGGCGCCCTTCAACCGTTCGCGGGCTTCCGGTGGAAGCGAGGACTCGCCATTTCCGTTGTGTGAAAGAATCAACTGAAGCTCATGGAGGTTGGCCCCCTGCATGGCAGGGTCCTTGGAGGTCAGCCGTTCGTTCATCACGGCTCCCATGATCGAGAGACCGATCGTGGCGCCGACGTTTCGGAAAAAGACGATACCCGAAGTGGCGATCCCGAGTTCACTCCGCACCACTCCGCTCTGAACCGCGATCAGCATCGGAACGAATCCGAAACCCATGCCGGTCCCGGCCACCGCGAGACTGCCAACCACCTCCTTCTTTGTTGTTCTGGTGTCCATCCCGCGAAGGGACAGGAAGCCGACGGCGAGGAGTGCCACGCCGGCAATGAGGACTTTCCGATACCCGACCGAAAGGATGAGCCGCGCGCTGATCACGGATGAAAAAACCCACGTCAGGATGAACGGCGTCAGGAGTTGCCCCGCCTGCATGGCCGTGGTTTTCATCACGCCCTGGGCGAACAGCGGAACGAACGAGAGCGAGCCGAACATCGCCATGGCTGAGAAAAAGCCATGGAAAATCGCCGCCCGGAAGATGCGGTTCCTCCACAGTCCGAGAGGGATCAATGGAGAGGCGCTCCGGCGTTCCGAGCGTACGAAGAGGACAAGCAGGCCCGCCGAAATCACCGGCATACCCCACAGAAGCCGCCTGACGCCGCCGCCGTGGGCGCCGTACTGCAGCAAAAAACCGACCAAGAGCGTAATCGATGCCGCGAAGAGAAAAAGATTCCGGAGGTCGAGTCTCGGTCGTCCCACGGGAGCAGCGGATCCCCTCCACGTGGCCACGATTACGGCGGCCGAGAGCGCGCCCAGCGGAATGTTGATGAAAAAAGCCCAACGCCAGAGTCCCAGATCGGCGAGTGTCCCGCCGATGATCGGTCCCACGAGGCTGGCCAGGCCCCAGATTCCGCTGATGATGCCTTGGAGGCGCGCGCGTTGTTCGAGCGGGAAGGTCTCACCGACCATCGTCATCCCGATCGGCATGAGCCCGCCACCTCCCAGGCCCTGAAGGAATCGGAACACGCAGAGTTGCACCATCGTCGTCGCGAAACCGCACAGGGCGGATCCGGTGATGAAGATGGCAATCGCAAACAAGTAGAAACGTCCCTTGCCATACAGATCGGATAGCCGGCCCCACACCGGTCCGGCGAGCGTGGCGGAGAGGACGTACGCGGAGAAGACCCAGCTGAACAGATCGATTCGGTGAAGCGATGCGATGGCTGTGGGCATGGAAGTGCTGATGACCGTCGATTCCATCGCCATCAGGAAAATACCGAGCGACACGCCGACCATCAGGGTGGTCTTTTGCCTCCGCGTCATGACTTCCAGGGACGACGCCAGGACTTCTGCGTTAGCCGACATGTTTCAAGACGGTATCGTACAGCTTCTGCTCTCGGTCCGCCTGCGCGCGTACTCGTCCGGCGATCGATTCGAACGCATCCGGCCGCTCCTTCTCACTCTCCTGCTTGAGGAGTTGGGAGATATCGCTCCACTCCTGACCGATCTCCTGCATCAGGGCGGACAGACGCAGGGGCCGCAGCGCGGGGAGGATCCGCTCCGCCTCGCGGAGGAATTCGGCGTACAGGAGTCGAAAAGCTCCGCCGCCCGTCCCACGCTTCTCGATGATCTGATAGGTAAATCGGGCACACCACTTCCAATCGGCGACTTCGCCCCAGCCCGGGAGATTGTCCGCCAGGGTCCGAATGGCGGCGACCCCCTTGTTCGCGGGGAACTGGCTGTCTTCCAGCATGTCCGATGCCTGCTTGCGGAGTGCGGGGGCGATCCAATCGACGGGGCCGCCTTGGAGCGAATCCACCCGTCCACGGAACCAGTTGTAGGCGACCGGCATCGGGAAGGCCTGGGAGCTTCGGGCCTTGGCCATGTCGTCGAACGAAACTTCCTGGAGTCCGGGAAACTGTGTGTCGCCGACGTAACAAAGCCGTTTTTCGTCGTCGAACCCCCACAACACGATGACATGACCGGAAAATGAAGTCTGCGTCTTGTAGTAGTGGAGATATTTCAGATCGCACTGGATGAGCAATGGCACACCGGCGGATATTTCACGTCGCATGATGTCGAAGGCGGTCTCGCGCCCCTCTTCGATGTTCCAGACAAACGGCTGCCCGATGGCGTGGAAGAAGTTCGGTTCGAGGCCCGCACTGCGCGTGGCGACCATCCGTGAAGGGCTGAGCCCGTCCATGGGGATGAAGAAAAACCCGAGTCCCGATCCCAATCCGAAACAGAACGCTTCGGAAAAGGGGTGCCCGCTGAATGTCATCAGATCCGAAAGCGAGGTCGATCCGCAGTGCCGCCCCGGATTGTGGACCCATCCGGGAATGATGTTGGAGGGCATGAAGCTAACGCGGTTCGACCATGAAGATCATCGCCGGCCGACTCTCCCGCCCCTCGACTCGGAAACGCGGGAGTGTTCAGCCGGCAAGGTGAAAGCGAATCAGACTTTGCCCTGGAGGAGGAACGTGACGACGAAGGAAAGCAGGACGAGCGATTCGACGAAGGCGATGCCGAGAATGAATGGGACGAACATTTGCCCGGAGGCGGCGGGGTTCCGCGAAATGCCTTCGAGGGCGGAGCCGGCCACCTTGCCCTGTCCCAGAGCGCCGCCGAACGAGGCCAACGCCACGCCGATCCCCGCGCCGAGAGCGATCAAGCCTCGACCCGGCGTGGCAGCGCCGGCTTCCTCCGCCATTGCGAGTGCGGGAATCATCCAGACGGCCGCAGCCACCATCGTTTGACCCAGAATCCGTTTCACCATGTTGTTCCTTCCTTTCGGTTGAAGCCTAGTGCTCGTGCGATACGGCAAGGCCGATGTATACAGCAGAAAGCAGGGCGAACACAAATGCCTGAATGATCGAAACCAGCGTCCCGAGCAGGAGCATGGCCACGGGCAGGACGAGGGGCACCAGCCCCGAAATCGTTTCGAAGGCCATGTGATCGGCCGTCATGTTGGCCATGAGACGAATGGTCAGCGTCACCGGACGGACCCCGTGGCTGAAGGCCTCGATGATGAGCATGAGCGGGGCGATGTAGATGACCGGCCCCATGAACTGTTTGACGTATTTCCAGCCGTGGGCACGGATCCCCACGGCGTTGTAGTAGATGAAGGAGATCAGCGCGAGTCCCATGTTGGTCGCGAAGATGCGTGTGGGAGGGAGAAAGCCGGGGATCAGTCCCAGCAGATTCGAAACCAGGATGGCGAGGAAGAGCGAACCGATAAAGGGGACATATCGGTCTCCGTCGTGCCCGATCAGCCCGCGGAGAAAATTCCGCAAGGCCCGCACGGCAAGAAGGACAATATGGGCGAGGGTGCCCGCCTTCTTGGGATTGCCATTGACGTGGGCGATTTCGGATTTGATCCACACCCCTGCAAGAACCAGAAGACAGACGACGATGCCGAATGTAACCGTGTTTTCGGGGAAGTCCTTCAGCAGGGGGATGTGCTCGACGTAGGTGAATGGCTTGTGCTCGGCGGTCATTCCTGAACCTTCCTCCCGTACAGGCATGCGGCCACCGTCAGGGATGCCGGAAGAGTCAGGAACCCTGCTGCGAAGGAGAGGGGCTCAAGCCGGAGCCCTCTCATGCAAGCCCACACGATGCCGAAGAAAACCAGCGGTTTGACCAGAATGAGCGCCCTCGCGACCATGACGCGCCGGCGGGTCGACTCCGAGGGAGCCACGAAGAGTGGATAGGCGGCCCGCAGGAGAGCCCAGAAGAAAAAGGCGCCCAGCGCCCCGCCGCAGAGAAGGGAGAAGGCCGCATCCGTGGAGAGCGCGACCGTGCCCAGAACGGTGGCGGCAAGACCCAAGGCGTGCGTTCGTTGAAATCGGCGGGAGATGAGTGTGAAGGAATCGGCGGTCATCCCGCCACCTGCGACAGGCGCGAAAGCGCCTCGTTCCGAGTCGGTCGCAGGTGGTGGGATCATGTTTCGGACCTAAATTTCTTGTTCAACCTGAAGAGATTCAATAGACTGACGGCGAACCCCGCGACCACCCCCAGCATCAGCCCCCACGGGGAGATCGAGGTTGAGCGGTCGATCCACATTCCACCCAGGGCGCCGGCCAGGATGGGCAACGTCGACTCGATGGCCATCGCGTAGTAATAGGTCCAATTCTTCCATGGTCCGCTTCCCGGGTCCGGTTTCGGTGGTTCCTCTAACATAGGCACGGCGAGAAATCAAAACAGCGCATTGCGGAATTATACGGCAAGGGAAGGATCTTCTCGACTTGTCCGGCGATTGTCTCTACAATCGGGCGGCCTGTTGTCCCGGCCATCCGGGAAGATGACCCGAAGGAGGTTTGGCATGAAACTCATTGCACGAACAACGGCTCTGGCCCTCGTAATTTTCCCCGCCCTGGCGGCATCGGCCGACGCGAAGGACATCAAGATCGGATACGTGGATCTGCAACAGATTCTGTTCAATTCCGAGCGGGGAAAACAGGCGAAGGAGGCGCTCTCTTCCGAGTACGAAGAGCGCAAGACGCTGCTGAAAAAGCACTACGACGAAATTCAGCAGATGGAAGAGGACATCCAGAGCAAAGGCTCGCTTCTCTCGGAGGATGCGAAGAAGAAAAAGGAAGAGGCCTACTGGGACAAACGCCGCGATTTTCAGAGCCAGACGGAGAAGCATGAAACCGAGCTTCGGAAGAAAGACATGGAACTGACGCAGAAGATTCTTGTTGAAGTTCAGGCGTTGCTTCAGGATCTGGCGAAGAAGAAGGGCTACACGCTCGTGATCGAGAAGAATGAAGGCGCGGTGCTGTATGCGGCGGACAGCGAGGATCTGACGAAGGACGTCCTCGGCGTGTACGACGCGGCGGGCAAGAAGCCGAAGAAATAGTCTTGGGCGGGCACACGCTCGAGGAGTTGGCGCGGCACGTCGGAGGCCGCGTGGTGGGGGACGGATCTTTCGTTGTCCGCGGCGTAGCGCCGATCGACGAAGCGGGTGGGGGCGACCTGACGTTCATCGCCAATCCGAAGTATCGCAAGCATGCGGAGACCACCTCCGCGGGAGCCCTGGTCGTGCATTCCGCTGAGGAGGCGGCCGGTCGAAACGCGATTGTGATCGACAATCCGTATCTGGCCCTCGCCAAGATCCTGGAGATCCTGATTCCCGAGACCCGGCCCACGGCGGGGATTTCGTCCATGGCCTACGTGGATCGAACGGCAACGGTCGCCGAAGACGCGTGCGTTTTCCCCTTTGCCTACGTCGGTCCGGGCGCGCAGGTGGGGCATCGGTCGGCCTTGTACCCCTTCGTGTTCGTGGGTGAGGGGGCCTCCGTGGGTGATGACAGTGTGTTATATGCGGGCGTTTGCATTCAGCACGGATGCAAAGTGGGGAATCGGGTGATTCTTCAACCGGGTGTGGTGATCGGGGGAGATGGATTTGGATATGCGCCGGATGGGGTGCATTACCGGAAGGTTCCTCAGGTGGGGCGGGTGGTGGTCGATGATGACGCGGAGATCGGCTCGAATACGACGGTGGATCGGGGAAGCGTGGGGCACTCAAGAATCGGAAAAGGAGTCAAGATCGACAATCTTGTCCAGGTCGGCCACAACGTCGAAGTGGGGGATGACACCGTGATTGTGGCCCAGACGGCGATTGCAGGCAGTACCAAACTAGGCCGCTCGGTTCAGGTCGGAGGGCAGGCGGCGTTCGTCGGACATCTGAAGATCGGGGATCGGGCGCGCATTGCGGCGCGGGCGGGCGTGTCGAGCGATCTCGAGGAGGGGGTCACCGTGGGGGGGAGCCCGCATCAGCCGCACGCCCAATGGCTGCGGTCGTGCATCGTCTTTAGCCGCCTTCCGGAGATTCAGAGCGCTTTTCGTGAACTTCAGAAGAAAGTCGAAGCGCTGGAGAAACGAACTCCCGTGCCCAACGGGCCGAAGCGCGGATCAACCGTTCGCCCTCGGCACGCGCGGAGAAAACAAGCAAAGAGGAGGTAGCGGTGGATAGCGTCGACATCCTGGGAATTCTGAAGCGGTTGCCGCATCGCTATCCCTTTCTTCTCATCGATCGGGTGGTGGAATTGGAGAAGGGCAAGCGGGCAGTGGCGATCAAGAATGTGACGGTGAACGAACCGATCTTTACCGGCCACTTCCCGGCGGAACCGATCTTTCCCGGAGTCCTTATCGTCGAGGCGACGGCCCAAGTGTGCGGGATTGTGGCCTCGGAGGACGGTTTCAGGAAATTCTACCTCGTGGGCGTGGACGGCTGGCGGTTCCGACGGCCGGTGCGGCCCGGCGACCAGATCCGCATTGAAGTCCATCTGGAGAGGCACAAAGGCAAGATGTACAAGTTCAGGGGCGCCGCGACGGTGGATGGAGAAACGGCGGCGGAAGGCGAAATTCTGGCGGTGACGGCCGACGACGAGCCGGCCGCCTGAGGAGACAAGACCGTGGCGAAGATCCATCCGACTTCCATCGTTCACCCGAAAGCGCGCCTGTCCGAGGACGTCGATGTCGGTCCGTTCTGCACCATCGGTGAGAAAGTCGAACTGGGCGCCGGCACGCGGCTCATCTCGCACGTGGTGGTGGACGGCCCGGCCACGCTGGGAAAGAACAACGTGATCTTCCCCTTTGCATCGGTGGGACTGATTCCGCAGGACCTGAAGTTTGCGGGCGAAGAGACCCGCCTGATCATCGGCGATGGAAACCGAATCCGGGAGGCCGTCACCATTCACCGGGGAACGGCCGGGGGGGGGGGGTGACCACGGTGGGCGATGAATGCCTGTTCATGGCCACAAGTCATGTCGCGCACGATTGTCACGTGGGGTCGCGCGTCGTCATGGCGAACGGCACGGCGCTGGCCGGTCACGTGACTCTGGGTGATGGATGCATCCTGGGCGGCCTCGTGGGCATCCATCAGTTTGTGAAGGTGGGCCGCCTGGCCTTCATCGGAGCCGGCGCGATGGTGGCGCAGGACGTGCCCCCGTTCATGATGGCCGTGGGGGACCGCGCGCGTCTGATCGGTGTGAACACGCTCGGACTGGAACGGGTGGGATTGAACGTTGATCAGATACGCGTTCTGAAGACGGTCTATAAGCTCCTCTGCCTGAGCGATCTCAAGTTGGTTGAGGCCCTGGACAAGATTTCGACTGAGCATGGCGACACCGCGGAAGCGCGCGAGGTGCTCGAATTCGTCCGCGCCTCCGAGAGGGGCATCTGCCGGTAGCCGGCGTGAATCCGCATCGCCGGACTGATCGCCGTCCCCGAAGCGAAGCGGAGCGGGGAAAAGTGGTCCGGGTTGGGTTGGTGGGCGCGGGCACATGGGGGGCGAACCACCTTGAGAAGTTGAGGCAACTGCCCGACGTCCAGTTGGTCGGCATTCGCGATACGGATGAAACAAGGGCCAGGGAACTTTGCGCTCGATTTCGCCTGGCTGCCCTGGAGCAGGGCCCGCTGACGGCGAAATCCCTGGATGCTGTGGTGGTGGCGACTCCCACGGCGGCCCACCATGGTGTCGCGGCGGAATGCCTCCGGAACGGAATCCACGTCTTCGTGGAGAAACCGATGGCGGCCACTCCGGAGGAGGCCGAGGAACTCGTCGATCTTGCGCGCAAGGCCGGCTGCGTCTGCCAGGTGGGTCACATCGAGCGGTTCAACCCAGCCTGGAGGAACGTGGAGCCGAAACTGAACCGGCCCATGTACGTGGAGGGTCAAAGACTCGCGCCGTTCCGGGAGAGGGGGACGGATGTGGACGTGGTTCTCGATCTGATGATTCATGATGTGGACCTGGTGCTCGCTGCGGCAGGGGCTGAGCCGGTGCGGGTGGATGCGGTGGGAGTGCCTGTGCTCAGCCGGGAAGTGGACATGGTGAACGTCCGCCTGGAATTCAAAAGCGGCATGGTATGCAATCTGACCGCCAGTCGAGTCTCCCCGGAAACCGTACGCAAGCTCAGACTTTTCCAGCGGGACGGCTATTTTTCAGTCGACCTTCTGACGGGAAGCGTTCGCCTCTGCAACCTCGGTCCGGACGCTGAAGAGAAGCGGATCTACGAAATGAAGGAGAGTGTCGAGGGGAGCGATCCGCTTAGGTCCGAGCTGGAGGAGTTTCTGGCCGCCATTCGGGAGAATCGGCCACCCAAGGTGACAGCGGAGGACGGATTGAGATCCCTCCGCGTGGCGATCCGGATCAAGGAGAAGGTGGGCGAGTTTATGAAACGTCTGGTCTGACCCCCGACCGGTTTGGACGCCAAAGAGATCCTTATTGTTGCAGGTGAATCGTCGGCCGACGGGCACGCCGCCGCACTGGTCCGGGAACTTCAGGCCACTCATCCCCAGTGGAAGTTCTACGGCGTGGGCGGCCCGCGGCTTCGGGAGGCCGGCGCCGACATCGTTGTTCCGATGAGCCAAGTCACCTTGATGGGCTTCGGCGAGGTGATTCCCAAGCTCAAAGCGGTAAGGGATGCGATGCAATTGCTGGCGGAGAGCGTTCTCCGGAGACTCCCCGATGCGGCCATCCTCCTCGATTTCCCGGACTTCAATCTTCGGCTGGCGAAACGGTTGAGGAAATTCCCGATTCCGATCCTGTACTACATCAGCCCCCAGTTGTGGGCGTGGAGGGAAAGTCGGGTCGAACTCGTCCGACGACGGGTGGACAAGATGCTGGTGATTCTGCCGTTCGAAAAGGAGTTCTACGCGATGCACGGAATTGAGGCCGAATACGTCGGCCACCCGCTGCTGGATCAGGTCGCGGGGTTCCCCCCGGCTCTCTCCTTCCCCGTGAAGAGGGAGGGGGCTGTCATTGCGAGCGGAGCGAAGCAATCTACGCCCCTCCTCGCCCTCCTCCCCGGCAGCCGCCTGCAAGAGGTGCATCGATGCCTCCCTGTCATGCTGAACGCAGTGGAATTGTTACAGTCGCGAGGAATCCGGTTGGAACCCTGCGTCTGCCTGGCCGATGCGGTTCGAGAGTCCGCGGAAGGCGTCTGCGCCGCGCGCGGGATGAAGACGGCTTCTCAAGACCGGATTGGGGAGGTACTATCCCGAGCGGAGGCGGCCCTCGTGGTTTCGGGCACGGCCACGCTCCATTGCGCTCTATATGATGTACCGATGGTCATCCTTTACAAGACGTCATGGCTCAACTATGCCATCGCGCGGATGTTCGTGCATGTTCCGAATATCGGCCTGGTGAATCTCGTGGCCGGTCGGACCGTGGTGCCGGAACGGATCCAGAACGAGGCAAGTCCGGCGCGCGTGGCGGATGCGATGGAGCCGATCCTCCGCTCCTCGGACCTTCGCAGGGAGATCCGCTCAAAGCTTGCTGAAGTCCGGGGAAAACTCGGCCCTGCCGGCGCGAGCCGCCGCGCCGCCGAGTCCATTTCAGGCTTCCTCACTCGCGGGGGCTGAGGGATGAACGAAATACGGTGGCTGCTGGGATATGTCCGCGTCCAGGCAAGGCCTATTACGTTGGGTCTGACCGCTGCTGCGCTGATCTCCCCCATCCCCGGAATCATGGCGTGGCTCGTGAGGCCATTCATGGACGGCGTCGTCATCAGCCGCAGCACCCAGCTTCTCGTGACAATTCCTTTGATTCTTGTAGGGCTGGCGATCTTCAAAAGTCTTATGACCTATTATTACAGTTATTCATTAAATGCAGCCGGGCAAAGACTGGTGGCGGAAATCCGCAACGATCTCGCCGGCCATTACCACCGGTCATCGATGAGTTTTTTCGACCGAAGCATGTCAGGCGAACTTCTTTCGAGGGTCAGCTATGACGTTTCGCTGATCGAACGGATCGTCCCGGCCCTGGTGGACCTCATCGCCGCGCCTCTCACCGTTTTCTGGCTGCTCGGGGTGGCGTTCTGGCAGGACTGGAGAATTACGGCGTTTTCTTTGATCGTGTTTCCCGTGGTTGGATGGGGACTGGCCGTGGCGGCGAAGAAGGTGAAGGCCCGAAGCGGCGTGATCCAGACCAAGGTGGGCGAACTTCTCAGTCTCCTGGACGAAACGGTGGTGGGGGCGCGGATCGTGAAAGCTTTCAACATGGAACGCGAAGAGACAGATCGGTTTCGCGCGAAAAACGAAGAAGTCCTGGGTTCCGGCCTCCGAGCTTTGCGCATCGGGGTGCTGACTTCGCCGGCGGCGGAGCTTCTGGGCACGGCGGGTTTCGTGCTCGCCTTGGCATTCGGAGCTTGGCGCGTGATCGAAGGGGCGACCACGCCAGGGGCGTTCTCATCCTGCATCACGGCTTTGGCCCTTGTCTACCAGCCGCTCAAGAAGGCCAGCCGGCTGAACAACGTATTCCCGCCGGCGTTCGCGGCCGCGTCGAGAATTGAGAAATTCCTGAAGATCGAGCCGGAGGTGAAGGAACGGCCCGACCCCGTCGAGAAGCGAAGTTTCGACCGGGAAATCGTTTTCGAGAACGTTTCCTTCCGGTACGGGGAGCAATGGGCGCTTCAGGACTTCAACCTCAGGATTCGGAAGGGAGAAGTCGTGGCGCTGGTCGGGTCGAGCGGCGCCGGAAAATCGACGATGGTGAATCTACTTCTCCGATTTTACGACCCGACGCAGGGTCGGATTCTTTTGGACGACACCGACCTCCGCGATCTCTCGTTCGGATCCCTCCGGGCCCTCGTGTCCCTCGTGACGCAGGATCCGTTCCTCTTCAACACGACCATCGCCAAGAACGTCTTGTACGGCAGTCCGTCGAAATCAGAGGCCGATCTCCTTGAAGCTTCGAAAGTTGCGCAGTCGCATGGGTTTATCGAAAAACTCCAGAGAGGCTATGAGACCCTGGCCGGCGAGCGGGGCGGCCGACTCTCCGGCGGAGAACGCCAGAGGATCTCGGTGGCCCGGGCGATCGTGAAGGGTTCGCCCGTTCTTGTGATGGACGAGGCGACTTCCTCGGTCGATCTCGAAGTTGAGTCCGAAATCCAAAGATCCCTTGCGCCCGTTTTGGAGAGCCGGACAGCGATCATCATCGCACACCGGCTCTACTCCCTGCGGAATGTCGGTCGGATCATCGTTCTCGATCACGGGCGGCTCGCAGAGCAGGGATCGCACGAGGAACTCATGGCCCGACAAGGAGTCTACTTCCGTCTCTACCGTTCCCAACTCGCGGAGGACGAGCGCCTCACGCTCTTCCAGCCCCGGTAAACCTTCCTACCCGGCCCGCTCGTCAAGACGCAGGCTGAAGCCTGCGGCTACCGGCGATGTGAATCCTCGGTAGGCGCGGGCTTTAGCCCGCGGAAGACGCTCACCGGTTGCCGATGATGCTCCAAGATTCATGATGTTCGCGCCGACGATTGTGGACTCCTGCCGTTCACCATGTGCCGCCTCAATGCGGCGGGAAAAGCCGACTGTGATTTAGGTCACAGACAGCCTTTGACAACCCGTGTAGATTTCACCACACTATGCGCATGACCCCGAATCGCCTCTCGCCTTTCTTTCTGCTCACGACTTGCCTCTCGCTACTCATCATTCTTTCCTCCTGCTACCGCAAGTCCTCCGACCTGCCTCCCCGCAAGAGTGCCGGGATCTCCACTTTGGTTCCCCTGGACATTGCCGTTCCGCTCTCGCCCGAGGTGGCGGCGGCCCTCAACGGGGTGGCGGACGTGGACGGACTGGCGGCGAACGTAACGGTGAACGGTTCGCCCATGGCGGAGGGAGTGCGCGGAGGTGTGCGAGGTGGAGTTCGCGGCGCCGAGCAGGGCGGGGTGCGCGGCGGAGTGAGAGGCGGCGTTCGAGGAGCGGAACAAGGGGGTGTGCGGGGAGGCGTCCGCGGCGGAGTAAGGGGGGTGCCGGAGAGGGTTGACGCGGTAGCCGCACCCTTTACGGGTGCGTCCTCGGACGCGGGCATAAAGCCCGCGCCTACCAAGAAATCCCGTCACGTAGCCAAACGTCAGGCGTCGGGCGCTCCCGAACTCGAATATTTCTTCGAAGTGTCGATTGACATCCCGCCCGAGGGCTTCCTGGATGGCAAGAACGATTTCAAGACCACGATCCGTCCGGCGAGCGAGGACGTGCCGCTCGTGGAAGTCAGCACGCCGGTAACGATCAAGATTCCCGCGCCCTCCGAGGATGGTGCCCCTCCTGCCGCGGGTGGGGGTGGTTTCCCTCTCGAGGTTGAGGAGACCCCCATCGCCGCCAAGGACATCCAGCTTCCCAAGTCCGAGGGATCGACGGTCTCGACGCTGGTGAAGGTCTCGGTGGCCATCCAAGAGGCGAAGGCGAGCGGGGCGACGGGGAAGGACCTCTTTTCCCAGGCAATCACCAAGACGAAGGACGTGAGTTACAAGCCCTCTGAGGAGCAGGTGAAGGCCACGTTCAAGACCCTCGCCCAGGACCTCAAGGCGACGGTGATCGCGCAGATCAAGGCGGAGATGGCGGAGCTTGAGGCGCTGGGAGTCGAAGGCTATACGTTCTCCGTCGAAGAGCTGGAGTCTGTCGAGATCGACGTGGAGGTGGACCTGACGGCGCCCGAGACCATCGCCTCCATCAGTCCCGACGCCGCCGAGGAGGGGGTTCCCATCACCCTCACCGCCTCCTGTTTTGACTCCTCCGAGATTCAGTCCGTAGGGGCGCGGCATGCCGCGCCCGTCCACCGCCAGGCTGAGACGGACGAGTCCTGCACCTTTGTATGTTCGGTGAACGGCGAACCCTTCGAGTACTGCGCCTCCGGCGAGTCGGTGACGCTGCCGGCGGGAACCTACACCCTTCTTGTGGCCGCGGAGGACGAGCTGGGGAACCGGGACGAATCGCCCGTCGAGATCACCTTCACCGTGGTTCCGGGAGGCTCCTTCACCTGCGGGAACGACCTCTGCGAGCCGGGCGAGAGCGAGACGACCTGTCCCGCCGACTGCCTGGCCGTCTGTGGGGATTCCATCTGCGAGGACGACGAGACGGTGGAGACCTGTCCCCAAGATTGCGACGTGACCGCCCCTGAGACGGAGATTACCGTGAAGCCCTTCCTGATCTCGAACTCCACCTCCGCCGCCTTCGAGTTTACCTGCGCTGACGCGGTAGGCGCACCCTTTACGGGTGCGTCTTCGGACGCAGGCGTAAAGCCTGCGGCTACCTGCGTTTTCTTCTGCCAACTCGACATCGGCACCCCCGAACCGTGCACCTCGCCCTTCAGCGCCACCGTCGGCGAGGGATTCCACACCTTCGCCGTCTACGCCGAGGACGAATCGGGCAACGCGGACGACTCCTGGGCGTACTACGACTGGACGGTGGACCTCACCGCGTCCGACACCCAGATCCTCACCGGTCCCGCCGGTTACACGGACGAGACGACGGCCACGTTCACGTTCAAGAGCGCGGACACAGGCGTCATCGGTTTCGAGTGCTCGTTGGACGGGGGCGCCTGGCAGGGCTGTTCCTCGCCGTACACCGCCCCGTACTCCCTCGATGCGGGGGAGCACACGTTCTTCGTTCGTGCCTACGACTCGGCGAACAACCCGGATGCCTCCCCGGCGGGGTACGCGTGGACCATCGATCTGACGCCCCCCGGCGTCTTCTTCTACAGCGGTCCCGATACGGTCACGAACGCGAGCACGGCCACGTTCGACTTCGATTCGACGGATACAAGCGTGGAGTTCTTCACCTGCTCCCTCGACGACGGTCCCGAGATCGACTGCGATGCGCCCTACACCGTTCCGGTGACGCTCACCGAGGGCCTCCACTGGTTCATCCTGATCGGGTACGACGTGGCGGGCAACCCGTCGTCCGCCGTGGGCTACCTCTGGATCGTGGACCAGACCCCGCCCGGCGCCGTGATCGGCTACCCCGCGAACGCCGGGAGCTACGCCTCGGCCTCCGTCACCTCCATCACCGGCACGGCGAGCGACACGGACTCCAGCGTCCTCTTTGTCGAGATCAGCCTCAAGAGCTCAGACAACTATTACTTCGATGGATCGAGCTGGGTGACCCCCGAAACGTGGCTGATGGCGGACATCACGCCCGACCCGTCTGGGACGGATACCTGGTCCTACGACCTCCTCAGTTCGCTCTCGCCCGACAGCTACACCCTCAAGGCCGTCGCCACGGACGAGGCGTACAACGAGCAGGCCACTCCGGATCAGATCACCTTCACCATCAGCGGGGGAGGGGATACCACCGCGCCGACCTTCGCCGGCCTCGATTCCACCAGCACCGTTTCATCGACCGAGCTCAATCTTGCGTGGATCGCCGCGTCGGACGCCGTGAGTCTTCCGGGCAACATCAGCTACGACATCTGCGAATCCACCACGCAGGGCGCCTGCGTCAGCACCTTCACGGTGAACGCCAGCGTCGTCGGCGTCACCACCACCAACCGCACTGGATTGACCCCTTCGACCACCTACTACTACGTCGTCCGCGCCCGCGACGAGGCAGCCAACACCGACACGAACGTCGTCGAACTGGGCGCCGTCACCGCCGCCGGAGGCCCGCCCACCGGCGTCGCCGTGGCGATCACCAACCACCTTGGCGACCACACCTGTAGCCTATCCGCCTCAGGCGGAGTCCAATGCTGGGGACTCAACGGTAATGGTCAGCTCGGGGACGGGACAGTGGTCAACAAGTCGACTCCGGTGGCTGTGTCCACGCTGACCGCGGCCGCCGCCGTCGCGGCTGGGCAATATCACACCTGCGCGCTGGGATCGGACGGCACGGTCCAATGCTGGGGATTCAATACTTCGGGTCAGTTAGGGGACGGGACGACGCTGAACAAGACAACCCCCGTGGCTGTCTCGACGCTCAGCGGTGTCGTCGCCTTGGCGGGAGGGAACGCTCACACTTGCGCGCTCGGCTCGGATGGCACGGTCAAATGCTGGGGATACAACACCTATGGTGGGCTAGGGGACGGAACGACGGTGAACAAATCCACGCCCGTGGCTGTGAGCCCAGTCACGAACACCTTGGCCGTCGCCCTCGCGTGCGGGAACACCCACACCTGCGCGCTCGGCTCGGACGGGACGGTCCGATGCTGGGGATACAATGGCAACGGTCAGATTGGGGACGGGACGACAGGCGATAAATTGACTCCCGTGGACGTCTCCTCGCTCAGCGGTGCCATCGCCGTCGTGGGAGCGGACTTTCACACTTGCGCGCTCGGCTCGGACGGCACGGTCAAGTGCTGGGGTTTCAATGGTTCGGGTCAGCTAGGGGATGGGACGACGGGCGACAAATCGACTCCCGTGGCCGTGTCCACACTGAGCGCGGCTGTCGCCGTCGCGGCAGGGGGCAATCACACCTGCGCGCTCGGCTCGGACGGCACGGTCAAGTGCTGGGGATTGAATATGGATGGTCAGCTTGGCGACGGGACGAACGCCGATTCATCCACCCCCGTGGCCGTGTCGACGCTCAGCGATGCGATTGCCATCGCGGGGGGCCACGATCACACCTGTTCCCTTCTTTCCGACGGCACGGTGAAGTGCTGGGGGTACAATGCCAGTGGTCAGCTCGGGGACGGGACGTCGGCGGATAAGTTCACTCCCGTCGCCGTCACCTCCCTCACCGGCACGGTCGGCGTCAAGCGCCCCGCTCCCGCCGAGGGCGGCGGGACAGGCCGGCCCTTCCGCGAAGGGATCTCGGGGCGGCACGGCTATCACGCCTGCGCACTTCTGTCGGATGGCACGGTCAAATGCTGGGGCAATACCAGTAACATCTTGGGTTATCTCGGAGACGGCACCACCGTGGGCAACGTGACGCCGGTAGCCGTCAGCTCCTTGTCCAACGCCGTTGCCGTGGCGGCTGGATATGACCAAAGCTGCGCACTTCTGTCGGACGGCACGATCAAATGCTGGGGGCATGGCGGGTACGGCCAACTCGGGGACGGGACAACGGCGGATCAAGTGACGCCGGTAGCTGTAGCCTCAATCTCGACCGCGATCGCCGTTGCGACGGGGGATAGCTTCGCGTGCTCGCTCCTGTCGGACGGGACGGTTAAGTGCTGGGGGTGGAACGCCTACGGCCAGCTAGGGGACGGTACGACAACCGACAAGACAACTCCAGTCGCCGTAACCTCTCTCTCGGATGCCGTGGCCATCGCGGCTGGAGGCTATTTCCACTGTTCGCTCCTTGCGGACGGAACCGTCAAGTGCTGGGGCTACAATGCCACCGGTCAGCTTGGCGATGGGACGAACACGGATGCGTCCATTCCCGTCACCGTCAGCACCCTCACAAATGCCGTGGCCGTGTCGGCCGGCTACGACCACGCCTGCGCACTCCTCTCGGACGGGACAGCCAGGTGCTGGGGCCTCAACCTGCAAGGCAGACTTGGGGATGGTACAACCATCGACAAGTCCACCCCCGTAGCCGTCAGTTCGCTGTCGAATGCCGTAGCCGTAGACGCAGGGGGCGGTCACACATGCGCGCTCCTCTCGGACGGGACGGTGAACTGCTGGGGGTACAACGGCAGCGGCACTCTCGGGGATGGGACGAGCGCGAGTAAGTCCACCCCCGTCGCCGTCAGCACCCTTACGAATGTCGTGGCCGTCATGGCGGGAGGCTACAATACCTGTTCCATTCTCTCTGACGGAACGGCTCGATGCTGGGGCCGCAACCAAGACGGCCAACTTGGCGACGGCACCACCACCAACGCCCTCACCCCCGTCCCGGTCACGAATCTTCCGTGAACCTGCGATCGGACGAGCCTTCGTAGGGGAGACTTCGTAGGGGAGCAGCTTTAGCTGCTCCCTCCTCTTGGGAGGACTTGGGAGGACCTAAAGGTCCTCCCCTACAATTCATCCGCTTCGTTGCACTACACCTGTTCCCTTCTCTCCGACGGCACCGTCAACTGCTGGGGGTCCAATCTGTACGGCCAACTCGGCGATCGCGCTGAGCGCGACTCGCGCCCCGCTCAGCGGGACGACGGCGAACAGATTGACACCGGTTCCGGTGCCCAATCTTCCGTGACCCGTGGTCCGTTCTTCGTAGCGTCCGGTTTCATACCGGACGATCTTCCGCCCCGTGTAGAACGGGGCGCTACGAGTTCTTCTTGCGCGCCACTGGCCACGTCCTCCCTCACCCCGGTCTCCGCAACAAGCTTGCCCTGACCGGGCGGCGAGAGTAAGATCAAACCATGGATACAAAGAACGGGCGTCGGATCACCGACCACCAACTCATCACGGTTTTCAAGGGCATCGATTCCAGACTGCGCAAGCTGGAGGTGCTTCCCGGCCAGGTCCAGCAACTTCACAAGCAAATGGGGCTTGTGGTTGACCGCCTGGATCGGCTCATTGAGGAAGTTGTCCGCTCCCGGACCTTCGATGCCGGCAAATCCCAGCAATTGGAGAGACGAGTCGAAGCTCTCGAGAAAAGAGCATCGGATTCCTGAGAAGCGCCCTCCCAGCCCACCGTACTCTCGCTACTGAATCTCAATCTTCTCCATCGCCTGCGGCACATGGCAGACCCAGCCGAGCGTGTCCCGCAGCTTCATTCTCAGGGTGTCCGAAGCCTGCGGTTCTCCGTGGACGATGAGCGTTTGCCGCGGCGGTCTCTTGAACCCGCGCAGCCAGCGGAGAATCTCCTCCTGATCCGCATGGGCGGACAAAGCGGTCATCTCGCGGACCTCCGCGGCGACGGGGTAGTACTCACCGTGCATCTTGATCTCGGGGGCGCCTTCGCGGAGGAGGCGTCCACGCGTTCCCGCCGCCTGGTATCCCGTTAGCAAGATACAATTCCGCCGGTCTCCAAGCCGCTCTTCCAAGTGGCGAAGCACCCGACCCCCGGTGAGCATTCCGCTGCCGGCGATCACGATCGAGCTCTTCCTCTTGTGCAGGACTTCTTCCGATTGCTGCGCGCTCCGGACCATCACGGCGGCTGAATCCAACGCCCGGCATTCGGCAGGAGAAAGTCGGTGCCACGAGGAGTGGCTCAGGAAGATTTCCGTGGCCTGGATCGCCATCGGGCTGTCGAGGTAAATCGGCAGATTGGGTATCCGATTCATCCGTTTGAGTTGGGACAGAAGGTAGAGCAGCTCCTGCGCGCGCCCGACGGCGAAGCTGGGGATGATGAGATGGCCTCGGCGCCCGGTAACCTCGTCCACCACGCGGGCTAGCGTATGAAGCGGGAGTTCCCGAACATGCCGGCGGTCGCCGTAGGTGGATTCGATCACCAGTGTGTCCGCGCGGTCCACGGTTTCGGGTGGAGGATAGATGAGAGGTTTCTGGCGTCCCAAGTCACCGGTGAAGAGGATGCGGTGTCCTTCCACATCGAGTTCGACGAGGGCGGAACCGAGGATGTGGCCGGAGGGGCGGAGCCGGAATCGAATGCCCTCGCCGATCTCCTTCCACATTCCGAGCTGCAGGGTGGCGGCCTGTTTCAGCGCCGCGCGCGCCTCCTTTTCCGTGAAGAGAGGCCGGGCGGGTCGATGCTTGGAGTACCCCATCTCGTTGGCGGTGGCCGCCTCTTCCTCCTCGATCCGGGCCGCATCGACGAGCACGAGCCGGGCGAGATCGGCCGTCGGCGGCGTGCAAAAGATGGGACCGTCGAAGCCGCCCCGGGCCAGCAGGGGCAGGGCGCCGCAATGGTCGAGGTGCGCGTGAGTCAAGATGAGGGCATGGATTGAAGGAGGGTCGACGGGGAAATCCGCCCAATTCCGCAGTCGAAGCTCCTTCAGGCCCTGGAAGAGGCCGCAATCGATCAGGACTCGTCGTCTGCCCGCGTCGACGAGGAATTTGGAGCCGGTGACGGTTCCGGCCCCGCCGAGGAAGTAAATCGAAATGCGAGCCATTGAACGGGGATCAGAATGATCGGAAATTCCGGACGATGCAACCCGCCCTCGAGGTCGAGCCCCGTGCCAAGCATAGTCCGAAGTTCGGCCTCCAAGATTACGGCCTGCCTACCGGGAGGAACGCGTGCTTTGAAATCGCATGGGGAGGATGGAGGCGCCGCGCGGATCCTCTCGGGCGGGAGGTCCCTTGCGTTTTCGCAGATAGAGATCCCGGTCCGCTTCATGAATCAGCATTTCGGGAGTCGACCGTTTTCCGGGAGGAACCACTCCCTGGCCGATCGTTACAGAGACCGGGGCATCGAGTGTCAGGTTCGGCTGAGCGGAATCCCGAATGGCGTTGGACATACGTTCCTTGAATTCCTCGATGCCGCTGTCGGTGGTTTCCGGAAGGAGGACAACAAACTCGTCCCCCCCGAACCGGAAAACGCTGTCCGTTCGTCGGATGGCTTCACGAAGCGCGGCCCCTACCTGGGCAAGGACATCGTCGCCCGCGGCATGCCCGTACCGGTCATTGATCGCTTTGAAGCCGTTGAGATCCAGTAGCAGCAGGGCGAGTGAGCGATCATAGCGCTGCGCCCGCGCCAGCTCCTCCTCCAGTCTCTGTTCACAGTAGCGGCGGTTGCCGAGTCCGGTCAGAGGATCGGTGACGGAAAGTTTCTGGAGTTTGCGGTTGGCGCGGACCAATTCGGCGCGCTGCCTCCGCAGGCGATCCAAGGCGGTTCCCAGCACGAATCCGAAAAAAGAAAACGCCGCGAGGCTGCAAAGGGTAAGGTAAAGGTAGAGCGAGCTGGAGTTCTGGAGTTCGTGGGCAAGCCAGCCGCCGGTCTTGGCCCACCCTTCATGCTCTTCTACGAATCGGAGCAGCAGCCAACCCGTGGGTGCTCCCAGGCCGAGGAGTACCCCGGCCATGCCCAGACGGACGCGAAGGGACAGGGCCCGCGCGAAGCTGCGTCCCCTTGAGAAGGCATACCCCCAGTCCACCATCCTCAGTCTCATGAACCAAAGTCTACACCCCGGCGGCAAAGAGCGGGATGATGGGGGTCACTCTTAGGGACTGATCCCGCGGCGTGTGGCGCCACGGGATCCTCGCTCCTTGTAGGCGCAGCCTTCAGGCTGCGTCCGCATCGCGGGCTAAAGCCCCATGCCACGGAGGGTATGGGACCATGATATGTCGCCGCACCACGGATGGTGCGGCATGGAACATGGCCCGCGGCTACCGAATGTCCGAGGATTCTACTCGAAAATGCGGCCCTGAGTCTCGACGAGGAGTTGTGAGATCTGGGTCTTGAGGTTGATCGTGCGAATGGGAACGATGGGGACGAGCCGCCGGATCACCGCGAGGTGTTTCTGATACTCATCGTCGTCGCACTCGTTGGCCATCAGGCGCTTGGCGCTGCCGTTGATGCGCTCATTCGCCGAAGCCACGAAGGAGTAGCACATTTGAGAATGCAGCCGGGCCTTTTCCGGTCCTTTTTCCTGGAGGACGCGGGACGTGCGGGTGGCGGCGCAGTCCATGGCAAAAAGGTCCATGATCATGTTGCTCCAGACCATGAGCTGTTGCTGTTTGTCCTTCAAGTCGGCGAGGTTCTTCTGAACGAGAACATTCCCCACGTAGACGATGAGGCGCTTGGCCATCTCCACGGCGTGGCGTTCCCTCGCAAGCGGGCCGTTGGTCATGGCGGGGATCTTGGAGCCGTCCAACTCATCCTGCACCTGCTGCACGAAGGGCATGAGAGGGATCTTCCCTTCCATCGCCCGTTTCAGCACCGTGCTCGGAATGATGAGCCGGTTGATTTCGTTCGTGCCTTCGAAAATTCGGTTGATGCGGGCATCGCGGTAGTGGCGCTCGATGGGATAGTCTTTGAGAAAACCGTATCCGCCGAGGACTTGGAGCGCCTCATCGGCCACGTAATCGAGAGTTTCCGTTCCGAAAACCTTGGAGATCGAGCACTCCACGGTGTATTCCTCGATGGCCGCCGCCGCTTCCTTGTAGTAGGTGGGGCTGTTCTTGTCGAGGTCCTTCAAGGCGGCATCGACAAAACCCGCGCTGCGATAGTTGATGCTGTCCGCCACGAAAATCCGCGTCGCCATGTCGGCCAGCTTCTGCTGGATCGCGCCGAACTCGGCAATGGGCCGGTTGAACTGCTTGCGCTCGGATGCGTATTTCACGGCCGTTTCGAGGCACTCCTTGGCCGTGCCCACGGAGCCGCCGCCCAGTTTGAGGCGACCCACGTTCAGGATGTTGAACGCGATCTTGTGCCCGCGGCCGCGTTCCCCCAGGAGCCTGTCCGCGGGAATCCGGGCATCCTCCAGGATCAACGGCCGGGTGGAGGAGCCGTGAAGGCCGAGTTTGTGTTCTTCGGCGCCGACGGAGACGCCGGGGTCCGTCTTCTCCACCAGGAAGGCGGTGAATTCCCGGCCGTCGATCTTGGCGAAGACGGTGAAGAGGTCGGCGAAGCCGGCGTTGGTGATGAACTGCTTTACGCCGTTAAGGACATAGTGCTTGCCGTCCGGCTGGAGGACGGCCGTGGTTTTGGCGGCGAGGGCGTCTGAACCGGCCTGCGGCTCGGTCAGCGCATAGGCGGCGAGAATCTCGCCGGTGCCCAGCTTCGAGAGGTACTTCTTCCGCTGCTCTGCGTTGCCGTAGTACACGATAGGGAGGGTGCCGATGCCGGTTTGCGCTCCGAGGGTGACCGCGAAGGAGGCATCCTTCGCGAATTCTTCGGAGAGCCGCATGGCCATGGACTTCGAGAGGGCGAGACCACCGTACGCCTCTGGCAGTTCGACGGCCAGGAATCCATTCTGGCCCGCCTTCTTCAGAAGCTGGACGATCAGCCCTTCCTGCTTCTGATCGAGCTCCTCCTTGCGGGGAAGGACTTCCTGGAGCATGAAATCCCGGGCCGCTTGGACGAGGGCCCGATCCTCGGCGGTGAAATCCTCGGGCGTGAAAATCGAGACCGATCCGAACGGTTCGGTGATAAATGCGCAACCTTTCATGACGGCCATGCTGACAGCGATAATGTCAGACCTGTATGACCGCGGTCAACCCCGCAATCCCGCGAGCCGCGGTCGCAGAGGGTGGGTTGGAGCCGAAGACGGATTCGGCTGAAAGGGGATCGCTGGTGTCAGATCCTCGCCGGAATAGGTGTGGGGACAGCCCACCACTCAGGCCGCGTCTCCGGCGGCCTTCTCAAGCTGCTGGTAAAGGGCGGGTTGTTCCTCGCGAATCCGCTGGAGGGCGGTGCGGCCGACAAACGTGAGGGCCACTTCGCTCTCCGCCCGCGCGGAGAACGGAAGGCCCACGTCGGCCATCAGAACCTGGAACCCCAGGACACACGGATCGGCGCACTCGCGCACCTTCCGCCGTCCCTTCAGGAAGGCGATCTTCCCGGACTCATGCACATAGACGCCGAGAGGACGGTGGCCTTCGTAGAACACGACCTGCCCCCGCTGGTACGCCTGCTGTGTTCCCCGCGTCTTGAGTTGATCCAATGACTCGGTATCAAGCTTGAGCGCAAGGGGTTTCTGAACTCTTCGACCCTTCGCCAAGGGCAGGGGGATGGGAATGGCGCGTTCGCCCGATTCCGCCTGTGCATCTTTCATCGGTCCATTGTCCTTCGCCGGGTCTCTCCTGAACATGATGTGGGTCAACTTCCTCCCCGTTCCATGGGCCGGCTAGGCCTCCGAGTCCACCAACTCATCGATTTTGCGCGGATTGAGAACCGTGATTTGGCGGCCTTTGAGGCGAATGAACCCGCGGTCTTCCATGTCCTTCAAGATGCGAATGGTCGTTTCGAGGGCCAGCCCAGCGCGCTGGGCAAGATCCTGCCGCCGGATCGGGGGGAGCGGTACGGGGAGGTTGTCGAGTCTGGGTGTATGGCCCCTCACCGCCACCGCCAGGATCTCCGCCACGCGACGGTAGGAGCCGTGGTAGGCCATCGTCAGGGCGATTTCCTCCGCCTGGCCGACCTGCTCGGCCAGCTGTCGAATCAGCCGCATCATGAGGGTCGGCTGTCGTTTCAGGAGGTCGAAGAAATATTCCCTGTCCAGGAAGGTGACCACGGAGAGCTCCGTGGCCTCCACCGTGGCGGAGAAGGGTTCATCCAGCAGCAGAGAGCGGTAGCCGACCAGCGTTCCGGCGCGGCCCAGGCGGACGGCCAGTTGGTGCCCGGATTCGTCCGTCTTGCACACCTTGGCCTGCCCGCTGCAAAGAAGGAAGACGCCGTGGGGGCGCACCCCTTCGTGGGCGATGACTTGGTTCTTTTTGTATCGGTTGGCGATCAATCGCTCCTCGATCGTCGCCCTCTCGGAGGGATCAACCCCGGAAAAATAGCAGTGAGAATTGACGAGGCACTCGCCGCAACCGCAAGTGGCGCGGGTACGCGCCGCCGATAGTTTAAGCCTGCTCGACGCGGCGGCCAATCAACCTCCTAGGAGATGCATGGGAGTTTGGACCCGGTGGCCCGGAGGCGGCACGGCCGCGGCGGGTCGGCGATCATCCCCTTTGAGCCATTCGATGCATCCTGCCGGCTTGCGCGAAACGATGTCGCGGATCAGCGACTCCAGATCGTCGTCCGACCCGCCGTTCCGGAGGACGGCCCTGAGGTCGTTGGATCGGTCGCGGGCGTAGAGGCAACTGACGAGTCGCCCGTCCGACGTGAGCCGCAACCGGTTGCAGGTGTTGCAGAAGGGGCGCGTGACGGAGGGGATAATGCCGATCCGCCCGGCCCAGCCCGCAGGGAGGTATTCGCGGGCCGGGCCGTCCGATACCGGCGGATCTGTTGGTTCGAGTGCCACCGATGTGGCGAGTCTTTGGATCACCTCGTCGAACGCGACGACGCGCGACGGGTTCCAAAGGCCCGACCCATCGAAGGGCATGAACTCGATGAACCGGACGACGTAGGGATCATGTTCGGCGAGACGCGCGATGGATTCGATCTCATCGTCGTTCACGCCGCGAATCAGGACGCAGTTGATCTTGACGCGCAGGCCGACTTCCGCGGCGCTCGCGATGGAGTGGAGCACCCGCGCGACGGCGTCCACCCCCGTGATGAGCATGAACTTCTCGCGTTTGAGCGAATCCAGGCTCACGTTCACGGTGGATACGCCGGACTCCTTGAGTTCCTGCGCGTGGCGCGCCAGACCGAATCCGTTCGTGGTCAAGGCGATCCCGCCGATGCCGGGAATGGCATGCAATCGTTTCACCAGATCGGGGAGGTCGTTCCGGAGGAGGGGTTCGCCGCCCGTCAGCCGGATGCGATCAATCCCCATCCCGGCCAACAGCCGCACGAGGCGCTCGATCTCCTCGAAGGACAGAAGGTCGGAGCGTTGCACCCAGCCCCCTTCGGGCGAGCAGGGCAGGCAGTACATGCAGCGCATGTTGCACCGGTCCGTCACCGACAGCCGGAGCTTGGTCACCGGACGCCCGAGCGAATCCTGAAGAGGACGCAGAGTCATCCTTCGTCACACCTCCGGACGATGGTCCTTGAGCGCCTTTCTGAATTCGATGAGTGATTTGCCAAGGCCGCGGAACAGTTCCGGGAGACGCCCTGCGCCGAATACGAGCACGACGATCAGGGCGATCACCACGATCTCCCGCCATCCGATGTTGCCGAGCATGATTTACATCCTTTCGCGTCTTGAACGGCCGGACATCCGCCGGCAGGTTGCAGTCTGTCAGCTCCAGAACATAGAAATATGACCGATATCAGGTTTCTCATTCTTGATATTTCCCCTCCGCCAGAATAGGATGCGCTCATGGTTGAGCAGCCCCAATTCATGATCGAGTCAGATCTGACCCGAGGGCTCTATTCGGAGGCGGGGAAAGTCTCCCAGAGCACGGAACCTATTCTGATCATCGGTGAGACGGGAACCGGCAAGGAGGTTCTCGCCCGCCACATTCACAACCGATCGACCCGATCCTCCGGCCCGTTCATTCCCCTCAATTGCGCGGCGATGCCGGAGACGCTCGTCGAGAGCGAGCTGTTCGGTTACCGGAAAGGCGCCTTCACGGATGCCAAGTCCGACAAGTCCGGCGTGATCGAAATGGCCAACGGCGGGACGCTGTTTCTGGACGAAATTGCGGAGCTGCCGGGCCCCGCACAGGCCAAGTTCCTCCGCGTGCTCGAAACGGGCGAGTTCATGCCCTTGGGTACCGTTCAGTTCCGTCGCAGCGATTTCCGCCTGGTCTGCGCCACCAACAAGAACCTTCAGAAGGATCGGCGGGATTTCCGGGATGATCTATTCTATCGGGTCAGCACGTTCACGCTTTTCCTCCCGCCTCTCCGGGATCGGAAGGACGAGATCCCCCTCTTTGTAAACAGTTTTCTGAACCGGAATGGGCGCGAGGCGGCGTCCATTTCTACCCAGGCCATGGAGCTCCTTCTCTGCTACACGTGGCCGGGGAATATCCGTGAGCTCCGCAATGTGATGCACCACGCCTTGGCGCTGGCGGAGAATGAAATCCGTCCCGAGCACCTGCCGAAATGGCTCCTGGATTTCTGCCCGCGAAGGGACGTAATGGAGAGCGACGACGTAGGCGCCAAAATCGCATGTTTCGAGCGGTGCCTGATGCAGTCGTATCTGGACCGCGGCGCCAGCGTGGGCGAGTTGAGCAAGGTAATCGGCGTGCCGCAGAGCACTGTCTATCGCAAATTGAAGAAGGGCGGGGTGCTCACCCCCAAGAAGGCCAAATCGGCCCTCAAGGCCAGGCCGGAGAAATCGTGATGCTCTGGATAAAATTTGTTCATGTGGCCGCGGTGATCCTCTGGTTCGGATCGGCGGCGGCGGATGTCATTCTGGAATTGGTCCTCAAGAAGACCGTCTCCCGGGACGGCCAACTCGCGCTCATTGGACTGCACGCGAAGGTCGATCAAATATTGGAGGCCCCGGCGATCGTCCTCACCCTTTTCACGGGAATATTCCTTCTTTTCTTTGGAGGTGCGCAATGGCCGGGCGTGCTGGTGGTCAAAATACTGTGCGCGCTGGCGGCGGCCGGAGCCAATCTCTATTGCGTGAAAGTGGTGGTGGAGCGGGATCGCTGGGCGCGCGGGGCGGCCCCGGACGTGTCGCTCCTGCAGAGTCCGGAAGGGAAGAGTCTGGCGCTTCGAATTTTCGCAACGGGGTCGGGAATTCCTTTCGCCGCCGTCGCCCTGGCGATTGCCGTCGTCTACCTGTCGAAGTAGGTCAGTTCCGGACGGCTTTCCGCTCTCTGAGCAACTTCAATCCCGGGCAGTGGGCCCGTGTGCACGTGCACTCCACCCCCAGGATCTGAGCGAGAAAATCGCGCAACTGGAGAAGCCTCTTCCGATCCTGCTTTGCGTTGATGTGTTCCACGCGGGACACAATATCGAGCGTGACCTCGGGAAGAGTCTGGTTCGAGATGAATGCGATAGTCACGGGGCAGAGGTGCAGCGCATCGGTGATCTTGGAGAGAGTGGTGAAGGTGACATTGGCCCGGCCGCGTTCCACGCGGTTGTAGTACCGGACGTCAAGTTTGGACATGCGGGCGATCTGAGCCTGCGTTTTTCTCACGCCCAGACGAGCCTGCCGGAGCAGGTTCCCCATCTGAATCAGAGCTTGCTTGTCTCCCATTAAACCAAGTTGATGATCGCTCAAAGTGATATAGATCACAATTGGGGTAAAAGGCGATAATCACTGGGTAAATCACCCTATGCGTGTATTGACGGGGCACGCCGGATGGGAGATTTGTTGGGTCACGATGAGCAAGATCAAGCCCCGCAGAGTGACCCCACGAGAGAAAACAAAGAGGTCGAGGAAGCCTCGCCCGGGGCGTTGGTCTGAATCTCTTCAAGCGAAGGCCAACCGTCTCGAGTCCGTCCTGTTCATGGCAGTGGGGGTCGTTCACGATTTCAATTCTGTCCTCACGGGGGTTCTGGCCTCCTTGGAAGGGGCAAAGTCGGGCATCGAGCGCGTCCGCGCCGGGGCCATCGCGGACGCAGAACGGTCGGCTTGGAAGGCGCGGGAGCTTACAGCCGAACTCATGGCCGTCGCCGTGGACCGGCCGGAAAAACGCGAGCCCCTGGACCTTGTCGAATTGGTCCGGCGTTCAATGAAATTTGCCCTGCGGGGTGGGTGCGTACGCTGTGTGGAACGATTCGGCGACAACATCCGGCCCGTCGAAGGAAGTCGGAATCAGATCGGCCGGGTCATCCACAACCTGGCCCTGAACGCGCGGCAGGCGATGCCAAAGGGGGGAACCGTTCGTGTCGAGATCGTGAACGCGGCGCTGAGGAAGAGCGTTGGGAGGGGTCTTTCCAGGGGCGACTACGTGAGAATCACGCTGACCGACGAAGGACCGGGTATCCGGCCGGAGAGCCTGGGAAGAATATTCGAGCCTTTCTTCACGACGAAGGAGGGCGGGAGTGGGTTGGGCCTGGCCGTCGCCGCCGCCATCGTCAAGGCGCACGGGGGCGCCATCACGGCCGGCTCGGGATCGGGGGCCACCTTCAGCGTGTATCTCCCTGCACGACCACCGGCTTTGAAGCCGGCGCCCTGAAGGGTCTCCGCGCCCCCGGGTGGGCTTGACAGGGATCCCGTCCGATACTACAGTGTCTATAGTTTCGATACTTAGAAACTATGGGAAAGACCGAAAACGACCGGAGGATCTTTGAGCTGCACGCGCAGATCTGCAAAGTGCTGTCGAATCCGAGGCGGCTGGAAATCATTCACCACCTGCGGGGGGCCGAAGGAACGGTGAAGCAACTCGTCAACGCCACCGGGTACCCCAAGGCGAACTTGTCGCAGCATCTGAGCGTCATGCGCGCGGCGGGACTCCTCCGATCGAGGCGGAATGGACGGGAAATCCACTACCGCCTGGCTTTTCCGAAGATGTTGAAGGCGTACGATCTGCTTCGCGAAATCCTCTTCGAACGGATGCGGGAGCAGTCAAGAATGTTGGGAGGCAAACCATGAGAGTGCTGGACGAAAGCCGGGGAGGCGTGAAGTCGGGCGAACGGCTGGATTTGAAGGGCGCGGGGCTGCCCTTGGAAATCCGACGGGCGGCCCTGATCGTCTTCTGGAAGGGTCGCTGACAGACCTGCCGGCAGGAGGCTCCTGCCATACGAGGCGTGGCCGAGAAGTTCGGCCCGAAGGGACTTGATGTGGTCTACGTGGGCGCCATGGAGACCGCAGAAGATTGTGAGCGGTGGAAAAAAGAATACGGCCTGCCCTTCCCCGTGATTCCGGATCCCGAGGGCCAACTGTTCAGGCGGTTCGCCAACGGTTGGGTTCCTTTCAATCTGCTGGTGGGTCCGGACGGTCGAGTTGTGTTCTGCGAAAATGAGTTCGATGAAGCGGGCTACTCCCGCGAGATTGCGCGATTGTGCGGGGAACCGGCGCGCCCCCCATCCGCTCCTTCCCCCACAAGGGGGGAAGGGATGGTAGCCGCACCCTTCATGGGTGCGTCTTCAGACGCAGGCATTAAGCCTGCGCCTACCCCCTCCCCTTCAAAGGGTGGGGGTAACCACTCTAGCCCGCAAACCATCGTCATTCTTGGCGGAGGGACAGGAGGCATCGTGGCCGCCCATCACTTGCGCAAGAGACTGCCGCGCGAGCACCGGATCGTCCTGATCGACCGTTCGGAGTCGCATCTCTTTGCCCCCTCGCTCCTGTGGATGATGGTGGGCCTGCGTCGCGCCGAACAAATCCGACGGCCGCTGATGCGTCTGAAATCGAAGGGCATCGAATACCATCATGGAAGTGTGAATGGGATCGATACCGAGAATCGAATGATCCATGCCGATGGAGCGGATATCCCTTACGACCACCTCGTGATTGCCCTCGGTGCGGAGACGGCGCCGGAGTCCATCCCGCACTTTGAGGATAAGGCGCACAATCTCTACTCCGTGGAAGGCTGCACCCGATTGCACGAGGCTCTGGAAAGCTTTCAAGGTGGAGCGATCACCGTGCTGATCCCGTCCATGCCGTTCAAATGCCCGGCCGCACCCTACGAGGCGGCCTTTCTGGTGGAAGCATTCGCTCGGAGGAGGGGAATCCGCGACAAGACCGACATCCATCTCCTGACCCCTGAGCACCAGCCGATGCCGGTGGCTGGGAAACTGCTGGGTGGGGCCATTGTGGAGATGCTGCGAAGCCGCGGGATTCACTACCATCCGTTATTCACGTTCAAAGAGCTGAACGGTGCGGAGGAACGGGTGGTGGCCGCGGACGGTCAGGCGGTGCGGGCGGGACTCCTGATCGGAATCCCGCCGCACCGTGCGCCGGCCGTGGTCCGCGAGGCGGGGTTGGCGGGAGTTTCCGGATGGATTCACGTGGATCCCCACACGATGAAGACGCAGGTGGACGGTGTGTACGCGATCGGCGACGTGGCAGCCGTCAAGCTCCCCAACGGAAAAATGCTGCCCAAGTCCGGCGTGTTCGCGCATTTCGAGGCGGAGGTGGTTGCAAAGAACATCGCCGCGGAGGTGGGCGGAGAGGGCGGGAACGCGGCGTTTGATGGCAAGGGTTATTGCTGGGTGGAAACGGGCGATGGGAGAGCCGGCTTCGCGAGTGGAAACTTCTTCGCGGAGCCGGAGCCGCGCATCACGATGCATAGACCAGGCCGGATGTGGCGATGGGGGAAGCTTGCGTTCGAGCAGTGGTGGCTCCGGCATTGGTTCTGAAGCGAGGCCGGTGATCAAGCACGCGGGCTGAAGCCCGCGGCTACCGGCAACGCTTGGTGGAGCGGTAGGCGCAGGCTTCATGCCTGCGTTGTCTCGACTTCGCGCCGCTCATTTGACGGATGTGTCTGATCCACATTCACCCGTTCTCCCACCGCGGAGTTGCTTGACGCTCGGACAGGGGCCATGTAGCGTCGCTGCCGGGAGGAAGTGTCGGGCTCAGCTCGACGAGAAAGGAGTGCGTCCATGCTTCGAACTCAACTGACCGATCTGCTCGGGATTCGTCATCCCGTTATCCAAGGGGGACTCCAATGGTTGGCCACCGCTGAACTGGCGTCGGCGGTCTCTAATGCCGGCGGACTGGGCACGATCTGCGCCCTGTCGTTCGGCTCGGCCGACGAATTTCGCAGCGAACTGAAGCGGATGAAGGACAGGACCGACAAGCCGTTCTGCGTGAATCTCTCGATGCTTCCCATGATGGGCGACAATGAAGTCTACGGGATGTACATCGACATCCTGATCGAAGAGGGCGTAAAGGTGGTGGAGACGTCCGGCCGGAGTCCCGAAGCGTTTGTGCCGCAATTACATGGCGCGGGGATCAAGATCATCCACAAAGTTCCAGCGGTGCGGTTTGCGAAGAAAGCGGAGGGTGTGGGGGCGGACGCGGTGACGCTCGTCGGATTCGAGTGCGGAGGCCATCCGGGACTGGACGACGTGACCAGCCTCATCCTGATTCAGAAAGCGGCGAAGACCCTCAAAGTCCCTGTCATCGCGGCGGGAGGCTACACGGATGGTCGGGGGCTCGTTGCGGCCCTCGCTCTGGGGGCGAGCGGGGTGCTGATGGGCACGCGCTTCGTGGCCACGAAGGAATGTATCGTTCATCCCAACTTCAAGGAGTGGATGCTGAAGGCGCAAGAGACGGACACGATGATCGTGGAGCGCAGCATTCGCAATCCCGCGCGCGTGCGGCGCAACAAGGCCGCAGAGGACGTGCTGGAGCTTGAAAAGCAGGGCGCCACGCTGGCGGATCTCCTGCCACACATTGCCGGCAAGATGGGTTTGGAAGCCTATCGCTCGGGCGATCTGGACAAGGGCGTCATCGCCTGCGGTCAGGCCGTGGGGTTGGTGGACGACGTGCCGACGGTGAAGGAATTGATGGACCGGATCATTGGCGATGCGGAAAACACGATGGACGGCCTCCGTTCCTTCCGCGTCAACGGAGCCGGGGGGCGGTAGTGGAAGGTGTCAGGACGGTAGCCGCAGCCTTTATGGCTGCGTCCAGAACGCGGGCTGAAGCCCGCGCCTACCGGAACTGACAGCCGGACGCTGATGGCTGAGAGCGGCTAGTGTACCAAGGCCCTGCCTGGGAAACAGTCAAGTCGGCGATCGTCGATCTGACGGACCGCTGCAACCTCCGCTGCAAGCATTGCTTCTACTACCGGGAGCAGCATGACAGCGAGGAGTTGCCC
The DNA here is from genome assembly GCA_016180645.1 of Nitrospirota bacterium. Lineage (NCBI taxonomy): Bacteria > Pseudomonadati > Nitrospirota > Nitrospirota bacterium. The sequence goes on from JACPAV010000017.1 coordinate 72,343, forward strand.
GCCGATGAACTCCTGGCCGGCCTGAAAGTCCTCCGGGACCGTCACCATGTGCAGGCCATGGCATGGTGTGGAGGCGAGCCCCTTCTGCGAACAGACGTGCTGGAGCAGGGGGCGGCGCTCTTCCCCATGAATTGGATCTTTTCGAACGGCACGCTGCCTATCCCGGACGTTTCAAACGCGATGCAGTTCGTGTCGGTGGAAGGTCCGAAGGAGATCCACGACAAGATCCGCGGCCGCGGCACGTATGACAAGATCATGGCCACCGTCGCGAATCGTCCCGGTGAAAAGCCGATCGTTTTTCTGCCGACGATTCACAAACTCAACGCCCCGTTCCTGGAGCAAACGATGAAGGAACTCTCGAAAATCACCAACGCATTCCTCGGAGTCGAATTCTTCACTCCGCTCAAGGAGTACCGGCCGATCAAGGGCTATCCCCACGTGGAGATCCAGAAGAAGGATTTGGACCTGACATGGGAGGAACGCGACCGGATCATCGATCGTCTGTTCGCCCTCAAGAAGTCCTATCCGGGATTCATCGTTGTGCGCGATCGCGTTCTGGAGTTGATGCGCTCGGAGTACGCGCCCACCTGCATCGAGAAGTGCAACATGCCGAACCGGTGCCTCACGCTCGACGTGAAACTCAATCGCAAGCAGCCGTGCGTACTCGGCAAGGACGTGGACTGCTCCAAGTGCGGCTGCATCTTCCCCTACGAGCAGCAGGCCCGAGCAGAGGAGAAGGCATCGGGCAAAGATACCCGCCCCCTGTTTTTCTGAAGACATGAGAAATTGCCACGCGGCGATGGCAAATCGCCACGCAGCGGTCCCAAGTGTGGATTGAAATAGTCCACGTGTAACTTAGCGTGATCCCGCCGAAACCACGCTTTTTCAAACTCCTGGCTTGTCTTGGCGCAAATGTTGCGCATCCCTCGGCATGGCTTTGACCCAAAGGAGGCAATCATGAAGAACCAATCCATCACCACCGTTTCGCTTGGAATCATGCTTTTCCTGTTCAACGTAGCCGCGTCGCCGGGCGGATGCGGAGGGACGGAAGAGAAGCCGAAACAAACGACCACGACGGCGACGGAGCCGGCGCAACCCACGACAGCGGCTACTTCGACCGCGGAGCCGACGGCATCGATCGCGGCGCCCGTTCCGGCGAAAATTGAGGTCGCGCTGCCGACTACCGCCCTCAAGATAAGAGATACCCAGCAGCTCACCGTCGTTGTGAAAGACAAGGACGACAAGGAAGTGACGGGCGCCACGGTGAAGTGGTCCAGTTCGGACGAGAAGGTCGTGACCGTCGATGCGACGGGGAAGGTCACGGTGGTTGGAGCGGGCAACGTGACGCTGAAGGCCTGTGTGGAGAACGTGTGCGGCGAGGCCACGCTCGTCATCAAGGCCCTTGGCATTCCGCCCGATGTGGCCATGGCGCGTGTCGTTACGGCCGGTTCGACGTCCATGAGCGTGGGCGGCGGATCTCTCAAAGGCGGCGGGTCGGTTCGGAGCGCGACGCTTGAGCCTCTGCCCGGAGCTCCGCCCCGCTGGATGGGCTGGGTGGACGGTGCCGCGGACATGGGCTTGTTCGCGTCGCCCCGGCTCTACGTGAAAACCAGCGATCCCCTGTGTGATTCGGCGGCCGACCCGGTCGGCGCGGACGGCGTGCCCCTGTGGAAAGTCCCTACTTCATCGGGCATTGCCGCCGGCACGTTCTACTGTCTCTTGAAGGCCGAGATCGGCCCGCCCAAGACGGTTCCTTCCGCTCTCGCGGCGGTTCGGAAACCGATCTGCGCCATTCTCAAGCTGGTTCCCTACGAACAACTCAAGTTCGACGGGGCGAAGCAGGAGATCAAGGGTCCGAAACCCGCCGAGTGCTATCCGGAAGGAGGAGGAGGGGAGAGCAGGCAGTTCGGCCCGGGGACTGGCGAGACCGCGTTCACGGGCGATATGGTGTTGGCCCTCATTGCCAATCGACCGGGCGCTCTCGGCAAGAGCGGGTCTTGGGACGAGAGCTTCGACATCGATTGGCTGGTCAACGAGCGCGGGAAATCCGGCGGCCAACGAAAACTCGCGACCAAGTCCGGCGACGGGTGGATTGCGGCGGCCTCCGTATTTACCACGGGCACGAACACGGACGGCTTTGCCTACTACCTCGATTGGAAGAACGGCATCGTCCGTTTTGAGCAGAAGACGCAGCATTTCGACGCGCCGACGACCGAGCAGGATTGTTGCTACAGCACGCACGCCCGCCTTCTTGTGAAAGGCAAGGTGGACGAGAACGGCGTGTTCAGCGAGGTGACCCATTTCGAGGGAGTGCACAGCCAGCTCACTTCGTCGAGATTTACGCTGCCGGGGCTGACCGCCGACCCCAATCCAATCGACAAGGCGAAACTGCTCAGCATCCGCGGGAATCCGAAGGACGGGTACAAGACCCACGAGTATTGTAATCTGGCCCAATGCGGGCAGAGCGGGGGCGCTACTCTCTCCCCGCTGTCGACGTCGTCTTACATCGACAAAGTGGCATGCTCCGGCGATGTCGGCGCGACATGCGCGGGAAACGACGGCATCAAGATCACCAAAGCGTCGGACCTCGATTTCACGATGCTTCCTTCGGCGCCGACGTACACGTCCACGACGACGTGGTTCAACTCCCTTGGTGTTCTCAGCTACGACGCCGTTACCTGGGCGGACACGCAGTAGGGAATGTGGAGATGTGAGACGGGGTCATGTCGTCATCTCGGGCGCTGCGCCAGCCGAAACGTGCCGAGCGTGAGGAGGATGCAGAGGAGCCAGCAGGGGAAGGTGTACGGGAGGCGCATGCCCTCGCCGAGGGAGGATACTCAGGCGGGCGCCTCAGTCGACTTCGGTGATGTCGGGGTCGTGCATGTCGCGGCCGACGCGGACCTCAGTGTCGCCATTCCTGTTGAGCACGCTGATGTCCCACATCTGCATGGTCCCAGCGCCGATCAGCATTTGCTGGCGCAGGTCGGGAGAGACAAGCGCATACGCCTCGATCATCTTGCCCTCCAGCCTCAGCACGAGGTAGGTTGTGCCGGCGACATGGACCTCTCCCCCCTGACCGGCTGTTTTCAGGGATCGGGTCTCAGGAGAGTGGAGGACGGGGGTATCCTTCGGGAGCACGTCCAGTCGAATGATCGTATGGAATGACCCGGTATCGATGACGGCCTGCACATCCACGGACTTGGATTCGCTGGTCGTGATTCTGATCTCGCGAGTAGGCTTGCTCACGGAGTTATTCTAGACTCAGGACAATGCGAAGTAAACGCGGGGTCAGGGCAGGCTGGTCACCGTGACGGGGGTGAGGCGGTTGACCGTCGTTCCATCGCCGAGTTCACCTTCACCGTTGTAGCCCCAGCATTTCACCGTGCCGTCGGCAAGAAGAGAACAGGAGTGACTATATCCCCCCGCCACGGCTACAGCGGCGCTGAGCGCCGACACGCCGACGGGTGTTGACTTATCCACGGTTGTCCCTTCCCCGAGCTGGCCGCTGCCACTGGTTCCCCAGCACTTGACCGTTCCGTCCGAAAGAAGCGCGCAGGTGTGGGCGTTCCCTCCCGCGACGGAGATCGCTCCGGACAGGGAGGAGACGGCCACGGGCATCCATCTGTCCGCCGTCGTCCCGTCCCCAAGCTGGCCGTAGAGATTGTACCCCCAGCACCTCACCGTCCCATCTGAAAGAAGCGCGCAGGTGTGGGTGTTCCCTGCCGCGGCGGAGATCACACCTGAAAGGGATGTGACGACAACGGGTGTCGTCTTTTGAACCGTCGTCCCATCCCCAAGGTTGCCATAGAGATTGCTTCCCCAGCATTTGGCGGTCCCGTTTGAGAGGATCGCACAGGAGTGCTGGAACCCACCCGCAGCGGCGATCGCGCCGGAGAGGGAGGAGACGGCCACGGGCGTTGACTTGTCCACCACCGTCCCATCCCCAAGTTGACCGGTGGCATTGTAGCCCCAACACTTTACCGTCCCGTCCGAAAGAAGCGCGCAGGTGTGATAACGCCCACCTGCGGTCGTGATCACACTGGAAAGAGTTGAGACGGCCACGGGCGTCGTCTTCTGAACCGTCGTCCCATCTCCAAGCTGGCCATTGCCGTTATCCCCCCAGCACTTCACGGTCCCGTCTGAAAGAAGCGCGCAGGTGTGATTCTGCCCTCCCGCCGTTGCGATCGCACTCGACAGGGAACTCACGGCGACCGGTGTGATCGAATTGGTTGTCGATCCGTTCCCAAGCTGGCCCTTGCCGTTGTACCCCCAACACTTCACCGTGCCGTTCGAAAGGAGCGCGCAGGTGCGGTTGCCGATGTGGTTGGTGAGGCCTTCGCGGAAGGGGCGGGCGGGGGCGCCGGAGGCGGTCGATACGTGCAGTCGGGGGAGTTTGACGCCGAACGGGCCGGTGAGGCTTGTGACGGCCACGGGGGTCAGCCTCGTGGCGGTCGTTCCGTCGCCGAGTTGTCCCGAACTGTTGAGGCCCCAGCACTTTGCCAGACCGTCCGATCCGAGTGCGCAGGTGTGGTTGCCGCCGCCGGCAATCATGGCCACCCCTGAGAGCGTGGAGACGGTAACCGGGGTCGTCCGGTTGGACGTTGTACCGTCGCCCACGTAGCTTCCTGTTCCCCAGCATCGGACCGTGGCGTCAGACAACAGTGCGCAGGTGTGGAGCCCTGCGGCGCCCAAGGCAACGACATTCGAGAGCGTCGACACTCCGACGGGAGTGGATTTATTCGCGGTCGTTCCATCGCCAAGGCGACCCGAGCCGTTGCTCCCCCAACATCTGACCGTTCCGTCCGTAGAGAGGGCGCAGGAGTGGCTGGAGCCATTGCTGATCGCGACGATTCCGGAGAGGCTGGAAACGTTGACAGGCGTCGACTTGTTCGCTGTCGTCCCATCTCCGAGTTGGCCGGTGCCGCTCGATCCCCAGCATTTCACCAGTCCATCCGCTGTGAGCGCACACGTATGGTAGGCGCCGCCTCCGGCGATGGCCACCGCTCCGCTGAGAGAGGTAACGGCCACCGGCGACCACTTATCTGAGACTGTCCCGTCGCCCAATTCACCGTCGCCGTTGTATCCCCAGCACTTCACTTTTCCATCTACGATCAGGGCGCAGGAGTGGAAATCCCCTCCGGCGATCGCCACGGCGCCGGACAGAGAGCTCACGGCCGTCGGCGTGAGTCTCCCAATGGTCGTCCCGTCCCCGAGCTGGCCTTGGCCATTGCCACCCCAACATCGGACGCCGCCGTCCACGACGAGTGCGCACGAATGCCGGTATCCTCCGCTAAACGCCACAACCCCGGTCAGAGACGTCACGGTCACAGGCGTCGATCGATCGGTGGTCGTGCCGTCCCCGATCTGCCCGAATTGGTTCAAGCCCCAGCATCGTCCGGTGCCATCCGTGGCGAGGGCACAATTGTGAGAGTTGATGGCGGCTATGGTTTGCATGGTTGAGGTGCTTCCGCAGACGCCGCCTTCGTCGCTGGAGCCGTCGCAGTCGTTGTCTTTGGTGTCGCAGATTTCGGCGGAGGGCGAGCCGGCGGTGGCGCTGCACTGAGTGCCGGAGCCATCGGTCTTGCATG